>NZ_MSQD01000010.1 GCF_002102475.1 Thermoanaerobacterium sp. PSU-2
TCATCTATAGTTGTATAATAAATTTTACAGGTTTTTTCTGAAAAGTGGATCACTTTTTCGTTAGCACAGAGCCACTTTTTGGCTCACTTTTATATTAGCATATACATAACTGTTAACATAATCAGAATATTTTATAAAAATATATGGAGATAATTTTAATCTCCATAATATAAATAAAATACACAATTTTATAATAGAAGAAGGAACTTACATATAAGCAACAGCTTTTGGCAATTTCATAAACAAAACTTCAGCACTAATATTAGCATATTAGCAACTTTGCGTCATTAGTATTCATACAACCATATTTCATTTAACGCAAAAATAGAGTTTATAAAGTCAATTTTCATTCCTAGTTGTGCCTCGCTAAGCATGGATGAAAATCCTATGAATAAATAATCATGACAACATAAATAACTCTTTAAATATCTTTCAAATCCATATCAATATACACAACTTCTGAGTTTTTTTACATTTTCCTCATAATTTCTATCTCCATAAAACAGTCCCGCTGTTCCTGCTACAAATATACGGGCTCCAGCATCATAAAGCGGTGGTATAGTTTGTATGTCAATATGTCCATCCACTTCTATTTCAACATTGTTGAAACCTAAGCTATTAAGAAAATCTCTTGTTTTTTTTACTTTATTAACTGTAGAAGGTATAAAATCCTGACCGGCAAAACCTGGATTGACCGCCATTATCAGCACGATGTCTAAATAATCAACAATTGGTTCTAATAATAAATGGGATGTTCCAGGATTTAATGCTATTCCTACTTTTACATTATTATTTTTTATTTCTTGAAGAGTTCTATTTAAGTGGGTACATGCTTCAATGTGTACTGTTATTATGTCTGCACCTGCATCAACAAAATATTTTATATATCTTAATGGCTCTTTTACCATTAGATGTACGTCTAATGGTATATTTGTAATCCTCTTTATTGATTTTATTTCAGTACCACTCATTGCAAAGTTATCAACAAAGTTCCCATCCATTATGTCTATATGAAATAAGTCTACTCCGCTTTTTTCTAAATCTTTTATTTCATTATTTAAATTAAGAAAGTCACAGCACATCAAAGATGGAACTATTTTGATTTCTTTCATTTTCTATTCCTCTTCTCTATGTCAGATATCATTTTTATCCTATTTAAATGTCTACCACCTTCAAATTCTGTTGTAAGCCAAACATCTATGATCATTTTGGCTAGTTCAATACCTACTACTCTTGAACCTAATGCTAAAATGTTTGTATCGTTATGCTGTCTGGACAATTTTGCTGAATAGCAATCGCTGCATACTACTGCTCTGATGCCATTCACTTTGTTTGCAGCCAGCGATATGCCTACCCCTGTTCCGCAAAATAACAATCCTTTTTCACATTCACCGCTGGCTACTGCTTTTGCAACTGCTTCTCCATATATAGGATAATCCGTTCGCTCTTTTGAATAGCACCCAAAATCTTTATATTCAATGTTCTTTTCATCTAAATATTTTTTTATTTCTTCTTTAAAATCAAATGCTACATGATCGCTACCTATAGCTAACATTTTTATCATCCCTTCTAAACATTTTAAGAAAATACAAGTATATACATTTTGACCATGTATATACTTGTCAATTATAACTATTTCTTATATACACCAATTAGACATACTGTTATTACAAATTTAAATTTAATTAAATAATATCAAGAAATCGCTAAAGCACTAATTGTTGCTTAAATCTTCTCCATTAGTTGCAATAACTTTTTTGTACCAATAAAAACTCTTCTTTGGATAACGCTTTAAATTGTCATTTTTATCAACATATACAAATCCGTAGCGCTTTTCAAAACCTTCACGTGTTGAATATAAGTCAATAGCTGACCATGTTAAATATCCTATGATCTCAACTCCTTCTTCAACTGCTTCTTTCATTCTTTCTATATGCTCTTTTAGATATTTAATGCGGTAATCGTCATTAATTGTTCCATCATCTTCTAGTTTATCGCGATGTCCTAAACCATTTTCTAAAATCAATATAGGCATTTGATATCTATGATAGAAATCTATCAAAAAATGTTTGAATCCATATGGATCAATGTTCCATCCCCATTCTGTCTGTTCACAATATGGATTTGTGCCTTTTATGTTTGACATGGATATTATTTGTTCATCATTATTTGATTTTATTACGCTGCTCATGTAGTAAGTAATTGATAAGAAATCTGGCTCTGCAGCACCTATTATATTCAGATCTCCATCAAAAATAACATCTGATAAATCATATTCGGAAAAGTATTTTAGGTAATACTTTGAGTACTTTTTACGAGCTAATATATCCGCATATCCATAGCCGAATATATATGCAAATTGATCAGCTGCTTCAACATCTTTAGGATTGCAACTAAATGGATATACACATGTATTGCATATATTGCCACCTGTTTTTGCTTCTGGGTCAATTTTATGAACTAATTGTGTAGCTTGTGCATAAGCTAGATTCATATTATGCTGTAGTTGAAATAGTTCTTTCTTGTTCTTTGTTTTATAACCAGTTATATATTCATCATCGAAAATTACACAATTTTGTTCATTGAACGGTACCCAGTATTTTACGCGACCTTTAAACCTAGTAACAACTGTTTCAACATAATGCAGGTAGTCTTTTACGCATTCTCGAGAAATCCAGCCGTTGTATTTTTTTAAAAGGTTGTATGGCAAGTCATAAGCGTATAAGGTTACTACTGGTTGAATATTGTACTTCTCAAGCTCTTTTAACATTGTATCATAAAAAGCTAAACCATCTTCGTTTGGCTCTAAATCATCGCCATTGGGAAAGATTCTTGACCATGACATCGTAAATCGATAAATTTTGAAGCCCATTTCACCTAAATATCCAATGTCTTCTTTTAAATGATGATAATGATCTGAAGCTATTTTAAAATCTTCAAAGTTTGATTCTTTCGGCATATTGGGTATTTCCCTTACGTCTGCAATAGAAAGTCCTTTACCTCCTTCATTCCAACCTCCCTCAAACTGCTGCGCATTCGTAGAACTTCCCCATAAAAATCTTTTTGGAAAACCTTTATTCTTCATCTATATTCCCCTCTCATATTTCTCGTTTAATTATCTGTTATTTCCTGCCATTCTCTTCCATGTATAGCGTCTACCTCTTATTGTCAAAGATAATTGATAAAGATTTTCTGGCACGACAACACCAGGGTAACCTGCATCACCAATGGCATGTATATCTGCACCTGTCTCTTTCATCATCAATGCTATTTGCCTTATTGTGTCTACATCTGCTCCTTCCACAGAGCTATCAAGAAATACCATAGCTAATGTACCTGGTTTGTATGAATGAGTAAATTCTACACATTCTCTAATCATGTCTGTTGAAATTCCATGGCGAGATCCCGGAGCTGGAAGTGTAATAACGTCTGCACCTACATCAATTAAGTCTTTAATTACTTCTTTTGCAAGCCTTTTTGCAAGAGGATCTCCCAAAACTTTTTCAACTGTACCATCTTCCCACTTTCCAGCAAAAATAAGAGCTTTATCTCCTACTATGCTTTTGGTCAGTTTGGTAGCTGCTATTATACTTTCAAATGTTGTACCCGTTCCAGGATTACCACCAAGTATTATGAAATCTGCTCCTTCATTTAAGCATTTTTCTATATTTTCGGCTGATGCTACTCTATCAGATGCAGCCTCGCGTCTTTCTCCAGCTACATTAGAATTAACCTCAGGACATTCTAAATATATACCTAAAGGTCTATTTACTAATTTTTTTACATCTTTTAATCGCATACCTAACATTCCAGGCATTTCTTTATTTTTATCCAAAGCATATCCATTTAATAATATCAAATCAGCTCCAAAGGCTGCTTCTAATTCTGTATTAGTAATGCCATCAATAAGCCCCGAAAACATAACTAAATTCTGTGCAAGTATTGTTCTCCCTTCGGCAGCAAATATTGATTCTTTTAGCTCTTTTGCAGACATTTTTTCAAAATCGCTTCTTGTACAACTAAGTATCCTCTTAACTTTACTCATATCAAATCCTCCTAAAACACCATTTTGCTTCAAATTATCAATATCTTTAATTCGGCAAGCAATTTAAACAAATTACTTGCCGAATTTCAATGACCAAATCATAGTTTTTATAAGGCAATTAATTATTTACTGCTTTAACGTCCTCTTCCTCTTTTAAAGCTATTCTATCTGCAATTTTAAAAAACGGAAAATATAGGACTACTGACAAAAGATACATTAAGATGAGGTAAATACCAAATCCTACACCTGCACCAAGTAAAAATCCACCGGGAATAAATGGCATCGTAAACACTGAAGAAGGAAGTGCTATTGCAGGAATGCCTATAATGTGTATTTTCATTAATAGATAACCGATTGTAAAAGCAATTACTGGTGTCAAAACAAACGGAATGAACATAATTGGATTCAATACTATTGGAAATCCAAAAACTATTGGTTCAATAATATTAAATACGTTAGGCAATAGCGCAAGCTTTCCCAGAGTTTTATAGCGACTACTTTTAGCAAATAAAGCCATATTTGTTGCTAAACCCAGTAATAACCCCGGTCCTCCAATCCACTGATTAACAGCAAACATGAATGTCAATGTAAGCATGTATGGAATTGGTTTACCAGCAGCTAAAGCTGATTGGTCAGCCATCATAGGTCCTGTCCAAACTGCCATCATCACAGATAGCACAACCAATGTCCCATGTACACCTAAAGCCCATAATATTTGAATCACGAATATACTGATAATAAATGCAGTAAACGAATTACCGAGACCTGTTAGTGGAGTCTCCAACATTTTGTAAATAAATTGACTTAAACTCCCAAATGAAGTCGCACTAAAAATTGCTCTAACTATAAGAAATATTGTAGCAGTAATAATTCCGGGAATAACTGCTTCAAATGCTTGAGATACCATAGGCGGAACTGAATCCGGCATTTTTATCTTCCAGTTTCGATCAACAATGAAACTGTAAATGTATGTTGCAAGTATTCCAACAATAAGAGCTGTAAAAATTCCTTGTGCTCCAAGCCAGTTTATAGGAATAACAGAATTAACTGGTATAGTTTTCTTAGCAGAATCAACAACTGTTGTACTGAAAGGCGTCACTAAAATAAAACTTAGTAAAGACACTACTGACGTTGAAAAAACATCTTTGTTAAAAGCTTTTCCGAATTGATATCCAAGAGCAATAACAAGATAAAGTGCTATCATGTCAGTCGTTGCACTTACTCCAGCGTTGAGTATACCTTTAAGATTTGTTTTCTCTAAAAAAGCAGTATAACCAGCACCAAATGGAGCTGAAACAATCAAAGAGAAAATTGCACCAGCCATAAGTGCTGGCATTGTCGCCATAAATGCTTCTGTAATTGCTTTTAGATACTTATTACTCTGTATTCTACCTGCCATAGGTACCACTTTCTGTGTAATCGCATCCATCTTCATTCTAATTCCTCCTCTTTATTAGAATTTTATAAAATCCCTTATTCTATTTTTTACATCTCTATGATTTAATATCATCTACTCATTATAACTTGATTATTTATCATTTTTGTGATAATTTACTGTTAAATACTAAAATTAAAAACTAAAAGCTATTTTTTGCATTTATATTTATTAATTCTAGTTTTACTTTAATACCTGTTTGGTCAAACTTTGCTACCTGATCCGTATAAATTCAATTTCATTTTTTTAATCTCAATTATCTTTTTTATTTTTTATCAACTTTTTTATTCGAAACAAATATGACTTTACAACCCTAACACATTCTTTAAAACTTTTTCTCCATTCATCATGCCATAGTCTATACTGTCTATTACTTCCACTTTTATTCCTTTAGGTTCGTACGTTTGTTTATACTTATTTAGCAGAAAACCTACCTGGGGTCCTAAAAGCAAGATGTCTGTATCGTTTTCGTACTGCTTAAATTTGCTCTCTGAAGTTGCCCTTATCTCAACCTCCTCTCCTAACTTTTTTGCTGCTTCCTTCATCTTTGTAACCATTAAGCTTGTAGACATTCCTGCTGCACAAATTAAAGTTATCTTTTTCATCTTACTGCCTCCTCATTTTTAGATAATGTGTTTTCCTATTAATATATAATGCAATTATCGTGCCAAAACACTTTCAAGCTTTAACTGCTTTTCGTACATGTCAATAAATTCTTGGGCTAAATCTTTTACAGTTATTGCATTCATAAGGTGGTCTTGAGCATGTACCATAAGAAGCGTAACTTCCTTCCTATTTCCGGCTGCTTCATCTTGAATAAGTTTTGTTTGCACGTCATGAGCTTTATCCAACTCCTCACATGCTTTATCAATCTCCTTTCTCGCCTCTTTAATATTGCCAGATTTCGCATACTGAATGGCAGTCATCGCATGTGACCTAGCATTACCACCATTTACAATAATTTTCATAACTATTTCTTCGTATTCCATTTGCAACGTCCTTTCTTATCATGATTATTGTTGTGTTTTCATTATATTAAATATGCAAATATCGTGCCAAAACACATTGTATAAAAAAATGCGGCAAAATGCCGCGTAAAGTCAATGTATTATTTAAGTATTATCTTGTAGTTGAAAAAAGTCATGATGTAGCAAATCTCATCATCTGAAATATTTATATCGTATTTTTTATTTAAAATCTCACATGACTTTTTAACTATTATATAAAGTTCACGGTTTTCCGAAATATATTTTTCCCTATCAACAAATTCATCAACAGATCCGCCGCCCTTTAATCTATCTATCATACAAGCAACATGCAGGGCTATTCCAATCAAAGCGTTTGTATTAATTTTTGTATTCAGTTCACTTTCAATGGCGCTTATAAATTTTCGTATATCTTGTAGAACACTTTTACTGCTGATATTTTTCAACTGATTTTCTAATGTATCTCCCATCTTTAAATAAGTATTTTCAATATCTATAAGCCTTTGTATAGGCTTTATGGCCTCTAAACTTAATACTTCATGCAATCCATATTGAGGTATGCTTGTATCTATTTTAAATGAGCTCACTATGCATAAAATTTTGTTTTCTCTTTCAATATTTCTCAATCTGGTATGAATGCTTTCTGTCCCCACAAGATTTATAGGAACAATTTCAAATATATTGCTGTCGTATTTAAGATGCTTATCAAGAATATTTTTTACAGCAACAGCGCTTCCTTCTCCAGTTGTACATACAGTTACAATAGAGATTTTCCCTTTCATTTCATTATCTAAATCAGCCCGCCGCTCAATCTCTAAAAATGTATTGACATTCAAAGTTTCATCATATACTTCCTCTAGAGAATACCCCATCATTGCCTTTCTTGTGGCCTCTATGACATGTAGTGTACTTACAAGCGGAATTGTTTTTGTCCTTATTCCAAATTCTTTTTCAATTTCTTCCCCAAAAGTTGTAAGAGACCCCATGTCCACTAAAAATAAGATATCAGATTTTATCCCAGAATTTTTAAGATATGCCTTCAACCTTGAAATAACCTGCTGAGGCTTTTCATCAAGTGGAGCATTAATGCCTATAGCATATTTCGTTCCTAAAAGGTTATTGGCAGTTTCCACCATAGAACTAGCTGTAGCAGTACCATGTGCAATTACAATTACTTTTACGTCTTTCTTCTCTTGCTCTTTTACAACTCTACCGTCGAAGGCAAAAAGCATAGCAAGAAAGCCAGCTTCATCGATAGGCATAGATACATCCAATACTCGCTCTATTATTTTCAGGCAATCAAGGGCTGTATTAAATTCTTCACTATGTTCAGTTCTAATTCTATTTAGCTGGGGATTCACGATCTTTCTATTTCGCTTAATTCGCTCAACCGCATTGTATATGTGTACTGCCATTCCACAGTAAAGTTCTTTGCTTAATTCCTTTTTCAGCCTCTTTTCAGCATATTTTATAATCTCTTCTACCGTTTGGACGATTTCAATGCCAACGACATTTTCGATGTCAGAAACGTCAATAATCTTATTGACTTTGTGAAAATACTTTTCAAAGTAATCATTTATATCTTTCTCCATCTCTTTATCAAGTTCTTCACCTGTAAGTCCCATGCTTTTAAGCTCATGCATCCTAGAATCTATCATTTCATAAATATTATCTTTGCTGCTATCTTTCTCAAACAAGATGTTTTCTTCATTTTTGTCAAATACGTAGTACCTTTTATTTATCTCTAAAAACTTATTCCAAAGTTGACGGTGTTCCGTTTCCATATAAAGGCCATTTCTTATATACTGCGGCAAATCAATGCTATTTATTTTTATTTCTTCTTTTTTATTTGAAACAAAATCTGCATAAGCTTTTGCACACGCAAGCTGAATATCTGTTTTCAACTGCCCAATGTTATTTGGACAGTTATAGCTTAGAAAAGCTTTCATTGAATTTACCGACACAATAATTTGCCTACCGAGTTTATTCGATTCTTCCCTTATAAATTGGCAGATAAGGTTGAATCTCTCATCAATGCTTCTCTCTCGAAGACTTGGCAGACGTATGATCATCGGAATTCTTCTTGTAAATGTCTTAAGAAGGATAGAATCTGGATTCTCTGTAGTAGCAGAAATTATCAATACATTGGATTTTCTCTCTAAATCGGTTTCACCAAGCCTTCTAAATATGCCCTTATCCATAAAGGTAAAAAACATTTCCTGCCCCTCTGGCGGAAGCCTATGAACCTCATCTAGAAAAAGTATTCCTCCATCAGCTTTTTCTATAAGTCCCACTTTATCATAATCCGCCCCTGTATAAGCACCCTTTTTAGAACCAAATATTTGTCCCACCAAAAGTTGTGGATTATTGGCATAATCTGCGCAGTTAAAAACTATAAACGGAGAATTTTCATCCATTCTATTCATTTCAATTGCATATTTGTGTATGAGTTCTGCAAACATTGATTTTCCAACGCCTGTCTCTCCCAATATTAATATGTGCATTCCATTGGGAGGATACAGTATCGCTGCTTTAGCCTGCTCCACTGCAGAAAATAGACTTGGATTTTTTTCTAAAAATTTATCAAGAGAAGTTTCTTCTCTTTTATTTGAAATTTCCTCAACATATCTAAAAAGTACCGGCTTTGTACCTACTTTAACTGCTTTTCCTTCATCACATAGTCTATTTAAATCGCTACTGACATTAGCTCTGCTAAGCCCAAGAGAGTCAGCTATATCAGAAGCACTTACGCCTATTCCTCTATCCAGTTCTTTTAGTTTCTGATAAACAATATCGATTCTCTTCAAAGTTACCACCTCAAGTAAAACAATATAACATAAATCAATTTTAAATCAAATTACGCACAATATTCTCTTTTATTTATTATACATTAACTAAATCTTAATATAAATGAAAAACTTTGCACTTGCTTATTTATTTTTTGCATAAAAAAGAGGCAGCTTTAAAGACCACCTTTTCAAATCCCAAACATCTTTCTTCCATCCATCGTCAATGATCCCATATCTAATTATTATATTGTTGCAGTATTATTTTTGAAAAGACTATCAAATCATTTAAACCATTTTCAATCAAATCCTGGACAATTTTCAAATCTATCAATTGATAATTATGCACAGCGATGTTTCTAAAACCAACCATAGACTTTAATTTTTTCTCTAATGCGCCATCTATGATGCCATTTTTACGAAGCAGTTCAAATGCATCTCTACTATTTTGAGGAATGTGTAATTTCAGTTTTATTAATTACAACATCACTCACTGTAAATCCGTCCCCTTTTTAATATTTTATCAATTATTTCAGCTCTTTCCTCATTCAATTTTGCATAATCTTTCAATGCATACATTTCGAAATTCATTCGACTTAAATCATCACTGCAATAAATTATTTTTTTCGTTCCTACCACCTGAGCTTTGAATACAGTTGATGCTTTTCGCAAATCTATTAAATCCACATCCCGTTTTAGTAAATCCGCTAATTCCTGCGAAATCATAAATAAATCATAACCGCTAATATCTTTATCACTTAAATATGCGATATCAATGTCACTATCGCTTCTAAAGATGCCATTTACAGCCGAACCAAACAGATATATTACATACGGCTCTACTTTATTTATAAGAAAATTCTTTATTACATCGACTTGTTCATCGTTAATATTCATCGTCATCACCACCATTCATTATGATACATATGATATTAATCAAAAAACGATTGTATAAAAAGACCTTAACTTTTCTTGATAAAATCTTTCAAGATTATTATGCCATATTGTTCTATCGCATACAATAGAAATTCATATCCCACCTTAAAAAGATGAAAATTTTCTTTCAAACCTTTTGCTATTTAGTTTTTATTAACAATTGCAAAAATAATTTAGCGTTAATATTAAATAACAGCATTAAAAAATCTCCCCTCTTTTCAGATGGAGAGATTTTTAATCATATATTCATTTGAACATCGTCACAAATGACTTAAATAACGTTCTTACATCATACTGATATTGATTTATTGGTTCCACAGGTCTAGTTATTCCAAAAAGTTTATATACAGCAATTCTTGCAGATCTAACTGAATATTCTTCTGTGAATACTACGTCATCAGGTATTTCACAAAATTGCCCAATAAATGCTAAATTAGTTGAGCCTTCTGGTACAACTTGAGGTCTATCTCCTATCGACCTTGGCATAAATTGTGCTGTAATAAATGGCATCATGCATGGAATGCAATTTGCCGATTTTATTATATCACCCATTTCTTTTTCAAATTTTAAATGATGCAAAAGTTCAATTAATATTTCTTCTCCTGTACATTCTGACATCCTCTTTTTAACATAATTACCTGGATTATCAGGATACAATCCATACCCCCAAAATACTTTCACATTATCAGGCTGATTTCTAAAGTGTGGTTGGTGTGCCAAAACAATTGACATAAACCAATTAGAATCCTTAAATGTAACAAGGGCGCCTGTCCCAGCTTTATTACGCGAAAATTTTTCCATCAAATCAAAAAACTTTGAATCATGGCAAGTTACAGTAAATGATTCCCACTTTGACCCTTGTATATTATCGTCAAATACAGTAGGATTTCCTAAACCTTGTTTTTTCTTTGAAATCTTATCCCATAATTTCCACGATGCACCTTTTTCATTTAAAACAGGTGGCTTTGTCATGGATCCTAAGCTGTAGCCCTCTGTCATTGAACCATTTGTGACAAATACAACGTCGCTTTCATTTAACTCAATTGTTTTTTCCATACCTTCTTCTTTGTAGTATATCTTTGTAACCGTAATTTTATCTGAATCCTTAAAGTCTAGATCTGTTACGACACATTTCAGTTCGAAATCAACATTGTGATTTTCCAAGAACTTCTTTATTGGTAAAATCAAAGAATCGTATTGATTATAAGGTGTTCTTGTCACACCTTCCAATGTATGAATTCTTGGAAATTCATGCATAAACCTTATCATATATCTTCTTAATTCTGCTAAACTATGCCACGGTTGAAATGCAAAAGTCGTTGCCCACATGTACCAAAAATTGGTCTCAAAAAAGTGTGGCTTAAACCAATCACTAATTTTTAACATATTAAGCTTCTCTTCAGGCGTTACAATGAGCTTTGCCAAAGCAATTCTATCATCATTGTCAAAACCCATAGATGATACATCTATGACTTCACCGTTATTATTAACAAGCCTTGCATTAGAATGGGTTGGATGCTGAGAATCAAATTCAATTATTTCTTCTCTAACAGATTTCTCCGGATTGTCAATAGATGGTATTGACAATAAAAGCTCCCAAGTATTTTCATAAGTCTCATCGTTTAACATCCTGCCGCCTCTTATTACATATCCAGTTTCAGGATTACCTGCGCCATCATTGCTTCCACCTAAGACGTTCAATTCTTCGAAAACATGAATATGATCACCTGGAAAGCTGCAGTCCCTAATCAAATAGCACGCTCCTGCAAGTGAGGCTATTCCTCCTCCCACAAAATAAGCATGAGTGTTTTTATAATCCCTCATAAAAATCAGCTCCTTGATTATCGAATATTTCTAAAAATAATATAGCTTTATAAAACTGAATTTGAAATAATCAAAGAGCCTAAACTGTATAAAATTTTGACATTTGATAGAATTTGTATATTTTTTAATCACACAGCTCATATTTTTGTAGAGCTTTCATGAAATTGCCTTCAATAAGTTCACTTAAATCTTTAATTAGTTTCTCCGGCTCTTCCTTCATACCTTTTTTCATCCATTGTATTATTAATCCTATAAATGCCAGGGTATAAAAATTCGCAATAAATTCCTTGTGTTTCTCCTTCACTTTCATGTTCCTGGATATTTCATAAACAACCCCAATAACAAGGTCATATGTTACAGAATAAAGATAATTCTCCAAGTGCTCTCTCCCCAATGAGTTTAATGTATTCATGCAGAATAATTTGTTATCCTCAATGTATTTAAATACTTGATAAAATCCCTCTGTCCAATGTTCATAATTTTTATATTGAGAGATTTTTTCAATAGCTTCTTTTTTATAAATCCACTCAAGCAGTTCAAAAATATCGTGAAAATGATAATAAAAAGTCTGCCTATTGAGGCCACATTTATCTACTATATCCTGTACAGAGATTTTATTTAATGGCTTTGTTTTCATCAATTCTTTAAGCGCATCAGCCATGGCTTTTTTCGTTATTTGAGAATTTGCCATACACTACTCCTCCACGTATGGCAGCGTGGAATTTGCGTATGGAAGAACAAGCACCTTAGGATCGTGATATTTTTTAATAGCTTCATCAAGTGCATCCTGCGAAGTCTTTGCATATTTAAAGAATATTTTTTCAGTGAAACTGCGGTCAAAAGATGATATGAGGTATATATCAGCCCTTTTTAATACTTCGCAGATTACAGCGGCTTTATGCGCTCCAAGCCTGAATTCTTCTTTTATCCATTTCAATGGCTCATCTACAGATGATGAGTTTACCATCCAGTCTGAAAAAAGCTTCTCTCCAAGCCCTTCTCTGCATTCCGCCACTAATATTATTGTTCCACCGTCTTTTACAGAATATTGGGCATTGTCAAGCCCTTTTTGAGCTTGATAAAGGTTAATGTCTTTTGGGTATCCTCCACAAGATGCGACGACAATATCAGCTTTTTCTGGTATAATCCTTTTGTACATTTTATCGATGTATTTAGCGCCTTCTCTGTGAGCTTTTATGGGATCACCTGACACTACTTTCACTATCTCTTTATGGCTATTTAAGACTGCATTTACTATAAAATCGACACCGGCTATCTTGCCACCTTCTTCGATGTCTTCTCTCATGGGATTTCCATCGATTTTGCCTGGCATCGCGCCTTCTGAAAACATGAGGACGTGATTTTTTTCTATTGTATTTTTGCTGCAAACACCTGGTAGCAGCGCTTTATGTCCTCCGCTGTACCCTGCCTTATAGTGAAGCTCTAAGTTGCCTGTAGCTATGATGAAGTCTGCATTGTATACTTCACGAAAGACTTCTACAGGCGTACCTCTTTTTGTAGTGCCAACGTACACGCAGTCATCTATATCATGGTCGATGCACTTTATCCTATTAAACACTTCTTCACCAACAAGCGTCTTCTTTTCATCATCTGTATGTTTCCTGTGGTATCCAAGCCCAAAAACGATTTTTATGCTGTCATCACTTATACCAGCCTTGTTTAATTCATCGATTATAGGCGGTATTAGAATGTGAGACGGCGACGGACGTGTTATGTCGCTGGCTAATATTACGACATCTTTTTTGTCCTTAACCAAATCAGATAAAGGCGCTTTACCAATTGGATCTTTAAGCGACATCGATACTTCTTCCACAGGATTTTCAACGCCGGGTAAGTCCTCAGGATACAGCACTATACACATATTCTCATCTATTCTTACGTCTACCGCACCTTTCCCGTATTTTAAGGAGATCTCTTTATGACCCATCACAAACCTTCCTTTCCACGAATATTCATCTCAGTCTTAAACCTGTCATATAGTACAACATGTCATCTATTTTTTTAATAATCTCATCATCTGCATCGCCATCTATTGATATGCCAATCGTCATGTCATCTAAATACACGCTTGGATTTTTCTTAAGCTTAACTCCCATTTCTCCAAATACTCTCTTTGCAATATTTATGACTTCTATCTGATTGCACCCATTTCCTACTAAGATCTGCCAGCCAGTCCTCTTTATAAGTTCGTCTATTTTTTCTTTGTACCTTTCACCGACTACCTTAGATATGAATGATAGCTCAATATACTTGATGCCATTTAATGTCTTTATGCTTTTTTTATAAGGCTTATGAGGCAAATCCCTAAACACCTCGTCTATGATCTTAAGTGCTTCATTCTGCTCCAGTTTATCATCACCTGTATCGACAAGGCGAATTGTATCAACTGGCGCGTCTTGTCCATTAATAACGAGCTTAAGTCCCGTCTCATTGTAAAATTTATCTTTCACTTCTTCAATATTTTCAATTTCTCCGTCGATCTTTACAGATACTAACTTGTCTGCGCCTTTGTAGGATACTTTGTTAATAGTAACATTTGGCATAAGCTTATATATCACATCATTTATGGCCGATGTGTTTACATTTTCGTTTAATTCGACTTTCCACCATGTCCTCTCCTCAAATTCTTTAAATAAATCTGAATACTTATTTTTAGCTACATCTGGAAAATCAAAGTACAAAATAGCTATCTTCTCATCAAATCTGGCGCCTTTTTTGTAAAGTCCCGTTTCTCTGCTAAAGTATTCATCAACTAACGACAGCATCTGATTCACTTCCATAGGGCCTTCATCTTTTTCTGACTTTAGTTCTTCTTCTGATATAGCGTGATATAAAAACATCATCTTTTTATCAGGTTGGAAATATAATGAGTTATTTAATAAATCTTTTAAAGCATCAGTATCCTCTATACAACCCCATATTCCCCCTATATCTTCTACAGATAATGCGGCATCTGCACCGATTCTGTCAAGTACAAATCTCCAAAGCTTTTCTATATTGATTTCGTTTAAAGCTTCTTCCATTTTCATTGAAGGATATGGATTTCTTTTAAGCTGTTTTCGCGGATTTTGTATATCAATCTCCTGCACATCGCCATTTTGTGGCACGTACACATCTGTTTTAATGTCTTTTTGTATCTCTCTTCCTAAAAAATTTATCGTATCTGGATCGCCATGGATTAAAAACACTTTTTTAGGATAAAGGAAATTTACAAGCGACAGTATCTCGCTCATGTCAGCATGTGCCGAAAGTCCAAACTTGTCAACCGCACATTTTACCGGTATTTCTTTATCCGCCAATTTAAGCTTTTTATCATCGTCTTTCTCATCCGTAAGCTCCAAAAGCCTTCTTCCAGGCGACTCCTCGTCTTGATACCCTGTTATGGCTATCAGATTTTTTTCATCTTCTGCCAGTTTTTCAGCATACCACTGGCTGGGACCGCCTGTAAGCATTCCTGAGCTTGATACTATAACGCATGGCTCTTTTATGATTTCTTCCCTCATTTCAAATTTGTCAACTGGCATTACATTGTCATCAAAAAATATTTCTCCGCCTTTAAAAATTTTCTTAGCCAGAGTTTCCCTTAAGTAGTTTGGATTTAACTTGTAAATCCTGCATATATCTTTTACCATGCCATCTACGTAAACCTTTGTACTTATCATGCCTTTATTTATAGCCTTTTTAAGTATGAGGATTATTTCCTGAGCTCTACCCAAGGCAAAGGCAGGTATCAACACTTTTCCGCCATTTTTTACTACAGATCCTATCTTCTCAACAAGCCTTGATTCTTCTAATTCTCTATTTGCATGAAGCTTGTCACCATACGTAGATTCAAAAAAAGCTACATCAGGCCTTAATTTAGGTATGGAAGCGCCTTCTATCGCATTCTGCCTAAATCTTGAGAAGTCACCTGAGTAAAAAAAGCTTCCCTCATTTCCGACTATGTATATTGACGCTGCACCTGCTATATGGCCGGCACTGTAAAATGTCACCTTTAAATCAGAATCTAAAAAAGGTGAAAATGTATGCCCAGGCGTATGGCATATTATCCTGTTTAACATTTCTTTTACGTGTATCTCAGCATAAGCAGGTATCTCCGCTTCTCTTTCCATTATCTTCAAGCTGTCATACAAAAGTACCCTTGTCAAATCTTTTGCAGCATGTGTCATGTATATCTTGGCATCAGGGTAAATTCTTGATATTATAGGCAGTGCGCCAATGTGATCCATGTGAGCATGGCTTATCAATATCACATCGACACCGCCATTTTCCTGGATAAGCTGAAAATCAGGAAGGTTGTCCTTACTTGACGACATCCTTATGCCACAATCTAATAAAATATTTTTCCCGTCTATATTCACCAAATAGCAGGATGCACCTACTTCACTTGCTCCGCCGCAAAAATAAAACTTCATGTGTATCCCCTTTACTTGACTTTATTTGTAAGCTTGCCTATTCCTTCAATTTCAATTGTGACCACATCCCCTGACTTTATCGGTCCCACTCCCGATGGGGTTCCTGTAAGTATTACATCGCCAGGATTTAATGTCATGACATGGGATATGAATGATACAAGCTTAGGTACATTGAATATAAGGTGCTTTGTGTTGCTGTGCTGCTTCAATACGCCATTTACGTATGTTTTTATCTCTAAGTTTGAAGGGTCTAAATCGGTTTCAATCCATGGCCCTATAGGCAAAAACGTATCAAATGACTTTGCCCTCGTCCACTGGACGTCTTTTGACTGCAGATCTCTGGCTGTGACATCATTTGCGATTGTATAGCCAAGTACATAGTCTAATGCATCATCTTCTGAAACATCCTTCGCCGCCTTTTTTATGACGACAGCCAGTTCTCCTTCGTAGTCAACTCTCTCTGACATTTCAGGAATCACTATGTAATCATCAGGCCCTATCGCTGCAGTTGCAGGCTTTATAAATAGAGTAGGCTCATCAGGGCGCCTGTCCCCCATCTCCTCAATGTGATCTCCATAATTCAATCCGACGCATACAGCCTTTGTCATATCGCATGGCGGCAGAAGCTTCACATCGTCAATCTTTAAACTTTTAATCAAACTCCCATCTATTGTAAAAATATTTTCACCATCTACTATTCCATACTTCTTTCCTTCATCATCTATTCTTACAATTCTCATGTATATCGCTCCTTTTTATATCTTTTTATAGATATTTTAGCATAATATAAAAGAGGTGTAAAAACATTTTAGTAATTTAAAGTAAAAAATTTTATTGACACAAGGGTCTTTTTGTTGTATTATTATTACAATAATTTGAGTGAAAGACGATGAAAGAGGAAAGTAGGTATGTGGAGGATTATAGAGAGTCCGGGATGGTGGAAGCCGGATATCTTAAACATATTGAAGTTCCCTCTTAAGTTGCGATCTGAAACCATAGTAGGTGATGCCGGAGTCTTCTACCGTTAAAAAGAAGGGAGTATGATTGTACTCTTAGAGTGAACCTTTCATGGTTAATAAAGGTGGTACCGCGGAAAATCTCCGTCCTTTGGGATGAGAGATTTTTTTTATAAGATAATATGTTAAAAGGGGTTGATTTGATGGTCATTATAATGAAAGAAAATGCCACAGAAGAGAATATAAAAAATGTCTGCGAATACGTAAATAAATTCAATCTATCGACGCACGTAGTAAATGGCGCCGAAAGGTCTATAATCGGCGTCATCGGAAATGTGGAAGTCCTGGAAGATAAGCCTATATCATCAATGGAAGGCGTATACGACGTCGTCAGGATTTCTTCACCGTATAAGCTTGTGTCAAGGTCTGCAAAGCCTGACAGCACTGTCGTAAGAGTCAAAGATGTAGACATCGGCGGAGGCAGTTTCGTCATGATGGCAGGCCCATGTGCAGTAGAAAGCTATGAGCAAATGCTTGAAGCTGCCAAAGCAGTCAAAAAATCAGGTGCAAAAGTTTTAAGAGGCGGTGCATACAAGCCAAGGTCATCACCATATTCTTTCCAAGGATTAGAAGAAGAAGGGCTTAAGATACTAAATGCCGTCGGGCGAGAAACAGGTATGGTCACTATAACAGAGATAGTCAGCAGCTCCCACATAGAAAAAGTATCACAATACGCAGATATACTGCAAGTAGGCTCAAGGAACATGCAGAATTTCGAGCTTTTAAAAGAGATAGGCAAGTCAAACATGCCGGTTTTACTGAAGCGTGGCTTGTCATCGACTATAGAAGAATGGCTTAATGCAGCAGAATACATCATGAAAGAAGGAAATCCCAATGTCATACTTTGTGAAAGAGGCATACGCACATTTGAGACGTACACAAGAAACACTCTTGACTTAAATGCTGTGGCTGCAGTAAAAAATTTATCACATCTTCCTGTAATAGTCGATCCAAGTCACGGCACAGGCAGGCGTGACCTTATAGCGCCATTATCAAGGGCTGCCGTGGCAGTTGGAGCAGATGGACTCATCATAGAGGTGCACCCGCATCCCGACATGGCCCTTTCAGATGGTGCACAGTCATTGACCCCTGAAGAATTTGACAAAGTTGCAAAAGAAGTGAATAAAATTCTTTTGGCATTGAAAGGTTAAAGCTAAAGCTGGATTATCATACGATAGCCCAGCTTTTTTTATCAGCACACATTAGATTTTTCTATGTTTTACAAACATTCAGCATAGAATAATATACGAAGTTTTAGATGAAGAAAGAGTTGTAAAAATCTACAGGATGTAGACACACTACCAGTAAAAACATTATTCCGTTGATATTATATTACAAACAATGCAGGTGAACTGTCCAAGAAATTAGTCCACCTGCATTGTTTATAAAGTTCGATTGGCATAAACTATCTATGTTGAAATATCCATTCCAATAACCCTTTGTCATCCATTTCTCCACTGGCAAGCTGCAAACCTGCATTAATAATATCTTGATCCGTACAACTAAGCTGTACACCATTCAATTCAAGAAAGACCATCATAGCAAGCATTCCTATACGCTTGTTTCCATCTATAAAAGGATGATTTCGTATTATTGAATAACCAAGTCGTGCAGCCTTTTCTTCAAGGGATGAATATACATAAACGCCGTCAAAAGTTTGAAAAGGTGCGTTAGCAGCAAGGTCCAGAAGCCCGCTGTCACGAATTCCGTCAATTCCACCCGTCTCACGAATCAGAATACTGTGCATTAGTACAATCTGTGGTACACTTAACCGTATCATTTAGCTAATTCCTCAAAAGCACTACGGTGCTTGGCAATTAATCGGATTGCAATGCTTTCTATATCTTCATTTTTTGCAATCTGCTCATCTTTATATTCTTTAAACTCTGTTATAACATATTTCGGAACATTGTTTTTCAAAATTACCACAACACCATTTTTATCTACTAACCTTGCAACTTTCGAAAAGTTTTGATTAGCCTCCGTGATAGAAACCATGTTTTCTGTATTAATCTTCATGCTTTATACACCTCCTACCTTTATTATATCCTAATGTAGGATAAATTCAACCTATTCCCATTAAATAGTAGTAGTAATATTATGACAAACTTGAATTCGCAAGTAATAATTCTATTATTCATAAATTAAAAATATAAAAAATAAATAGCAGCTAAAGCATTTCTTTTAGTATTTTGCGGGCGCTTAATAAAGAAACACTGATTTTAGCTGCACTTTATATCAATACATATTGGGAAAACCCAATTGTTTTAAAGCTTCATAAACTACAATTGCTACGGAATTTGACAAGTTTAAAGACCTTTCCGCCTTTACCTCGTTCATAGGTATCCTTATGCAGTCATCTTCGTACTTCTCTCTAAGCCACTGAGGAAGGCCTGCTGATTCTTTCCCGAAAAGGATGTAAGACTCATCTTCGTACTTTACTTCGTGATAAAAGTGTTTGCCTTTTGTGGTAGCTAAATAATATTTACATCCTTTCGTAGACTCTAAAAATTCCTCTAAATTTTCGTACACCTTTAAGTCAAGGTATGGCCAATAATCAAGTCCAGACCTTTTTAAATACTTCTCACTTAGAGAAAAACCAAGCGGTTTTACTAAGTGAAGCTTAGATCCTGTAAGGACACAAGTCCTTGCTATATTACCTGTATTTTGCGGTATCTCCGGCTCAACCAATACTACATTTATGGGCATTTGCATTCCTCCAGTTTATTTAAAGAACTTCCTTGGTATGTACTTCCACATAGCTTCTATCATCTTATCATTAGGTTCAAAGTAGAGAATCGTCCTTTTGCCGCTATTTTCAAAGACAGCGAAGTACACGTCGGGTGATGTCATCGAACTTACGGCTTCCACCTTGTTTGGTATCTTTCTGTACTCATCTGAATACTTGTCACTTGACACCTTTGCTACAATCTCAAAGTCTTTGCAGTCAACACTTAAAAGTCTTTTCCTTCTGCTTTCAGCTACTATCCTATCTACATCCAGCTCACCGTTGGTATATGCGTACTCGTATTCAATGTTTTGTGATTTAATCACGTAGTAAGCAAAAAAAGGTATGGCAACGATAAAAAAGATGAGGAAACCTTTCACAAAAGGTATAAGTGGTATTATGAAAAAAACAACTACCAATGAAAGTAAAATAAGTCCCAAAGCTTTCAGCATGTCCTTAGATGTCTTTTGTTTTTTTACAAGCTTTTCAATAAATATATCCACAAAATCAACTCCCAGCTTAATTATACTTTTATAATAAATTTATTTTAACAAATTTGCAACATCATTATTTATACCATGAGATATTTCCACTTTCCCTGCTTAAACCTATATGTGTACATGAAAGAACGAACAACGAAGTCAAAGCATATCCCTATCCATATGCCATATATACCCATGCCCATCCACTTGCCTAAAGCGTACCCTATGGCAATCCTAAAAAGCCAAAGCCCTATAAATGCCGTCACGACTATATACACCAGATCTCCCGCTGCCCTTAAAACGCCAGACAATACATTCATTATGGCAAGCATCGGTTCAATTGCAGCAAATATCCTTATTACTACAGACCCCATCCTTATGACTTCAGGATCTGTTGAATAAAGCGCGGCAAGCTGACGTGCAAAGATAAACATGATTATACCTATGACCGTTATTATCCGCACAGCTATTTTATTCGACAGTTTTCCGTACGTCTCCGCCAACATCATCTTTCTAGCCCCCAAGCTTCTTCCAACCAAAGAAGTAGCTGCCAGTTGAAATCCGAATATAGGCATAAATGCAAGGCCATTGGCATTCATGCCTATTTGGTACACTGCAATAGACGCAGTGCCCATTGTAGAAACTATAACCTGCATTATCAAAAATCCGCCTTGCATTATAAGCTGCTCTAAGGACGCAGGGACGCCAACTTTCACAATCCTTAACATCATAGGAAAATTAAGCTTCACGCCGTCTTTTATGCTTAAATTGATCCTTCTCTTTCCAAAGTAAAGAACATAAAGCTGTATAAAACCACCTATGACCCTGGCTATGGTGACAGACATGGCAGAACCTTTTACTCCAAAAGCAGGTATAAGCTGATGTCCACCGATATTTACTCCAAATACCGTAAGGGAATTTAATATTAGGCTTATCAAGTTTATGGTAGCCGTAATGTACATGGGCGTCCTTGTATCACCTGCACCTCTTAGCGCACCGCCTAATACAATATCTATTATTACAAATGGCATGCCCAAAAGAATAATCTTGTAATACATAAGCCCCAGCTCAAATACATCTTTTGCTACAGAACCAAAAAACAATTTTATCAGTGGGACAGCAAAGATGTATCCGAAAACGGTAAACAAAATAAAAATGATTATGCACATTACAAGCGCCTGCATAACAGCAAGCTTTGCATTTTCATCGTCATCTTCTCCTATTAGCCTAGCAACGATTACCGTGCACCCTGTTGACAGCCCTGCAAAGATAGATTGAAAGAAAAACACCAAAGTATTTATCATTCCTACTGCCGCTATAGCCGCTGTGCTTATGTGGCCTACAAATATGGTTGATACCATGCCAACCATCATTATAAGCATTTGTTCAGTTATAGAAGGCCATGCCAGCTCCAATATTTCCTTTTGAAGGCTAAATCGCTGTTCAGCTTTCTCCATTTTGACCCCCCTATATATCGCTTCCTCTTTTTACAAAATATCCTCCAAGCTTTTTATTCACATCATACACTATCTTATCGATCTTCAAATTTCTCTTGACGTCCAAGTCAAAAAGCGACAACTGCTTTATCTTCACGGCACTTAAGTTTGACACAGAAAGTCCTATAAGTCTTACAGGTTGTACTATTTTAGCCTCTTTAAATATGGCCTCAGCTACAGAATAAATATCATCAGGCAAATCTATGTATTCATTTAATGTACGGCTTCTTGTGTGGACAATAAAATTCGAAGTCTTTATCTTTACGGTTACAGTCCTGCAGTAAAGCCCTTCACTCTTAAGCTCTGATGATACTATGTCGGCAAATCCTCTTAAATACCTTAAAAGCAAGTCTACATCGCTGGTGTCTTTTTTAAGTGTCGTCTCTTTACCTATCGATTTCGTTTCCCTGTACGTTTCAACAGGTCTTGAATCAATGCCTCTTATCCTGTCGTATATCTCTTTGCCGTACTTTCCAAATATATTCGTAAGCTCATCCTGGCTTAATTTAAGCAAATCATCCACTTTCTCTACGCCTATTTTTTTAAGCCTTTCCGACGATTTTTTCCCAATACCGTAAACTTTCGATACGCTTAAAGGTCTCAATATGTCAGGCACCATGTCTTCAGTTATGACCATAAGCCCATCAGGTTTATTCCAATCCGACGCAATCTTGGCAAGAAATTTGTTGTATGAAACGCCTGCAGATACAGTAAGACCTGTCTCATTGTGCACTTTCTCTTTTATTTCCTTGGCAATATCTTCTGGATTTTTGTCGATATCAGTCACATCCAGGTATGCTTCATCAATCGACAGCGGCTCCACAATATCAGTCACTTCATATAAAATATCAAATACTTTTTCAGACACTTCTCTGTACCGCTGAAATCTTACTGGCAAAAAAACGCCGTGTGGGCATAAAGTCTTAGCCATGTACATAGGCATAGCCGAATGAACACCATATTTTCTCGCTTCATAAGAGCATGTAGATACAACACCTCTGCCAGATAGCCCGCCTACTATTACAGGTTTTCCTCTAAGCTTTGGGTTATCATGTTGTTCCACAGATGCAAAAAAAGCATCCATATCAACATGGATTATCTTGCGCATCATCTTTATCCCTCATAACTGAATTACTAAAATATATTATAGCACAGCATCACATTAAACCATAATGAGCATATGACAGTTTAATATATGATTTTCTCATACTAACTAACAAAACAAGTTGACACAAATTGAGATAAATTATAAAATATATATGAACAAATATTCATATATTCAATTATAGAGGTGTTTTTATGAAAGACAATAAAAGCAACAATGACGTGTGTGAAATAACTGTAATACACCAAGACATTGTTGACAAAGTAAAAAAGCTAATGCCTGAAGAAGAAAAATTGTACGATCTTGCTGAGCTTTTTAAAATATTTGGCGATACAACAAGGATAAAAATATTGTGTGCTTTGTTAAAGTCCGAAATGTGCGTATGCGATATTGCAGCAACACTTGGCATGAATCAATCTGCAGTATCTCATCAGTTAAGGATATTAAAGCAAAGCAAACTTGTAAAATACAGAAAAGAAGGCAAAGTCGCTTACTACTCTCTTGCAGATGACCACGTCATAAAGATATTTGACCAGGGTTTTAGCCATATAGAAGAATAGCCTTTATTTGGCTTAAATTTATATGAAAGAAGGGATAGTGTTGGAATCAAATAGCATGAAAGGCTCAAAGAAGACATTCCTGTTAGAAGGATTAGACTGTGCTGTATGCGCAGCAAAAATAGAAGATAATGTAAAAAAGATAGATGGAATATGCAATGCCAATGTAGATCTTGTAAATACAAAATTGACTGTTGAATTGGAAGATATAAACAATATAAATGATATAAACAAAATTATAAAGAAAGTCGTAAAAGATGTGGAGCCAAATATTCATATTTCTGATTCTGAAAGCAAAATCGCAAAAGACAAAGACATCCGCTTTAATTGGAAAATCGTGCAATTATTATCTGCAGCAGTTTTATTTATTTTACCTGTTATTTTTAAACTTCCTGAATACGCGAAGTTCTCCCTTTTCTTCATAAGCTACATTATTTCAGGTGGAGAAATAATTGCATTGTCTATCAAAAAAATCTTGAAAGGTCAGTTATTTGATGAGAATTTTCTCATGAGCATATCCACAATAGGTGCCTTTGCTATTGGAAAGTACGAAGAAGGCGTATCCGTCATGTTTTTCTATCAAATAGGAACACTTATTGAGGATTACGCTGTAGACAATTCTAGAAAATCAATAAAAAATTTGATGGATATAAGACCTGACTACGCAAACTTAAAGATAGAAAATGATATAAAAAAGGTACCGCCAGAAGTAGTAAACATAGGCGATATCATCTTAGTAACGCCAGGTGAAAAAATACCGCTGGATGGAAAAGTAATAGATGGCAAATCATTTGTAGATACATCATCACTGACAGGAGAATATTTGCCAATGGAAGTTACCATCGGTTCTGATGTATTAAGCGGTTTTATAAACAAAAGCGGCCTTCTCACCGTCAAAGTCGAAAAGAACTTTAAAGAATCAACTGTATCAAAGATTCTTGATTTGATAGAAAATGCCAGCAATAAAAAAGCACAAGCCGAAAACTTTATAACGAAATTTGCAAAATATTATACACCAGCCGTTGTCTTATCCGCTTTATTTATAGCTACAATCCCTCCTATAATTTTAAACGAGAACCTTTCAAATTGGATCTACAGAGCGCTGGTATTCCTAGTTATATCATGTCCATGTGCCCTTGTCATATCGGTACCATTAAGCTTCTTCAGCGGCATCGGTGCCGCATCAAAAAGCGGTATCCTTATAAAAGGCAGCAATTACTTAGAAGCTTTAAATGATGTTAAAACAATAGTTTTCGACAAAACCGGCACATTGACAGAAGGCACTTTCAAAGTGACAGAAATCTGTGCGGAAGACCCATTTAAAAGCGATGAACTGCTTAAATATGCTGCATACGGAGAATATTACTCAAATCATCCCATAGCATCATCTATCATAAATGCTTACGGCAGCAAAATTGATGTAGGAAAAATAAAAGATTATGTTGAGCTTGCCGGCAATGGCATAAAAACTATTATCGATGATAAGAAAATCCTTATAGGAAATTCAAAATTGATGAAAAGTCATAATATAGCATGTAAGGATGTCAGACCGTACAGTGCTGTCCACATAGCAGTAGACGGAAAATATGCAGGATACATCGTCATATCTGATACAATAAAAAAAGACTCCAAAGATACTGTAAAAGCACTTAAAAGCTTAGGTGTAGAAAAACTCATAATGCTTACCGGAGATAAAAAAGAAATAAGCGAATATATATCAAATGAGTTAGGACTTGATGGTGTTTACTCAGAGCTTCTGCCTGATGAAAAAGTTAATGTCGTCGATAAGCTGTGCAGCAATACTGATTTAAAAGGCAAAGTAGCTTTTGTTGGAGATGGGATAAATGATGCTCCTGCTTTAACAAGAGCAGACATCGGAATTGCAATGGGAAAAATCGGCACTGATGCTGCTATAGAAGCGGCAGACGTGGTGCTGATGACAGACGAGCCTTATAAATTGGTTGACGCCATAAAAATAGCAAAGAAAACTCATAAAATTGTTTTAGAAAATATAATTTTTGCATTAGGCGTTAAATTATCTGTTCTCACCTTAGGAGCATTGGGTTTTGCAACAATGTGGGAAGCAGTATTTGCGGATGTGGGGGTAACTGTGCTGGCAGTGCTTAACTCCCTTAGAATCTTGACAAAATAAAGCAGCGAGATTAGCTGCTTTATAATTTTACGTATTCGTCGTAAACCATCTTTGATATTTTCCCTATAGCCATTCTCCCATCAAGATTCGTATTCATGTTGTTTGTCATCACGCTTATTATGTAGTCGCAATCTTTTAAAAACACTATCCCTACATCGTGCTCTAATGACTTAAGTTCCCCAGGCTTATGAGCAATCAATACATCATCTGGCAGGTACAAGTCAAGCCTCCCAAATTCTTGCTGCTTCTTTAAAATTTCTATCATCTTGATGCTGTACTCCTCATCTACAACTTTTCCAGAGTACATCTGCTCTAAAAGGCGCGTCATATCCTTTGGACATGTATAGTTGTCTTTCCCAGATTTTATAGCTTCAAAATCCATCATCTTTCTCTGTATCTTAGTATGAAACAAACCTAAATCTTCTGCCATCTTATTTATGTTTTTCATATCTGCTATATCGATCAAAACATTTGCGGCAGTGTTGTCACTTATAATGATCATCAGTGTTATAAGTTCTTCTATGGTGAATTTGTGCTTGCTATTTAACTGGTATAAAATCCCGCTGCCATCTGTTTTCATAAAGTCAGATAAAACGATATTGTCAGTCAATCTTATGTACCCTTCTTTAGCCATCTTATATATCTGTGCCATGATAAGTATTTTTATCGTGCTGGCAGATGGAAACATCATTTCTTCATTTACGCCTATCATTTCTCCAGTCTTCAGATTTTTTACAGAAACACCTATGTCTCCACCAGCATTACTGACGAAATTCATTATGTCATCATGTAAACTCATAATTAAGCACTTCCTTTTCTCATAATTCCGTACGTCTTAATAGTATCACTTTTGAAGAAAAAATCCAGTACCTATTTAAAGGCAAAAAAATCAGGTGTATTAACCACCCAATTTTATTTAGTCACTTCTCATATATACCATACTTAAGCATGTTTATGCAACTTTTTAAATCATCAATGATTTTATCTTTATCCGCAATAAGTCTGTCAATGTCGTGATTATACATCTTTATATAATTGTTGCCAATGGCTTCAATAGACGTCATGATAAAGCTTAAAGACCTACTAATATCTACATCTTTTCGAAATCGCGACAAGTCTAAATTTCCCATAAACTTCTTCATGACTTCACTGCTTATTCTCTCATATCTTTTCATTATGTCATCTTTTATTTCTTCTGGCGAATCATAAATAGATACTGTTAAAAATCTATACTCCAAAGGCTTTTTGTAATACAATCTGAATTTAACCATTGTCCAGCTCATGAGCCTGTCAAATATATCTGAAGACGAATCATCTATGAATTCATAAAAAGCAGCAACAAACTCATCTACGATGCGATCAAAAAGATACAAAAATAAATTCTTTTTGCTCTTAAAGTAGTGAAAAAGAAGTCCTTTTGATATTCCAGCATTTTTGACAATTTCGTTTGTAGAAGCCCTCATATAGCCTTTTTCGGAAAACTCTCTTAGGCTTGCTTCAATTATTCTGTTCCTCTTTTCATCGCTTAGATTTTCAAAGCTTTCGTACAAAAAGATCCCTTCCTAAAACTAAATTTTCAAATCCCTCTTTTGATAGAAAACATAAGTCCCGCCAATGCACAATACCACAATCAAAGCAGATATTACAACGTATATTATCTCAAATCCTTTTCCATTCATCAAATTCTTTGCGTCAAAATACTTAAAAGGCGTAAGGTACTTTAAGCGAGAAAGATGATTGTCTATATCTATGGCAAGAGATAAAATATACGTTGCCAGCATCACACCTATAGTAATAGGCGAAGACAATCTGGGATTTTTTAAAAAACCTGAAAAATACAATCCCAATGAAACATATATAAGCTGCAGTGCAAATACCCCCAACATCAATTTTAGCACATCACCGCTAATGTTTTCACCTTTGCTGTAGTATCCCACAAAGTACAAAGACGAAACGAAAGTAACAGCATTGAAAATGATTATATTTGTAAGCGCAGCAAAAAGCTTTGACGTAATAACATTTGCTCTCGGTACAGGTTTTGACATCAAAAATTCCGCAGTCTTATCATCTTCCTCTTTAGAAAGTATATTAGAGCCAATCAGCGAAGCGTGCAAAGCAGCCATCAATACGATGTATATAAACATGGCACCGTAAAAACCTATAGCCTTCGATAAGTCAAAATTTCCACTGCCAAACATGGATTTTAGCGCGTCAGGCATCTTTGAAATCATGTCGTTAAGAGATTGACCAGATATAGACGAGCTGGCAGCGTACTTTCCCATCGACGAAGCTACAAAGGCAATCATAACCAAAGACCATATAATCAACGACTTAACGCTGGATTTCATCTCTTTAATGTAAATATTCACCTATATCCCCCCTTACATTGCGTAAATGTCTCTTTTTTGGAAAAAGACATAGCTTAAAAAAATCGACACAACGACTATAAGCAAAGATATGTTGGAAAAATGAACGTCGTAGGAAGAATTCTTCATGATGTAGTTTAAATCGAAATATTTAAAAGGCGTCAAATATTTCATGTTGTCGTCGTTTAAAATAGCCTGAATCATGCCAATTACATAAAATGCAAATACCACTCCTAAAGATATAGAAGTTGTAGACTTGATCTTCTTCACAACTGATGACAACAAAACCCCCAGCGATAAAAATATCATCTCTACAAACAAAAGTGTGACAGAAATCATGAAAAAGAGTTTGATGTTAAAGGGCTCTTTCGTCACTGATTTTGCCATGATAAATGCAGATAAAAAGTAAACGGCATCTGTAATCAGAAGTATGACGATGGATGATAAAATCTTTGACGTCAAAATAGATCCTCGCTTTACAGGTTTTGTCATGAGAAAATCAGCCGTTTTAAGCTTAATCTCCTTTGATATTGCAGCAACACCGTAATTCATGGCTTGTATGGCGCCTAAAAGCACCACATAAGAAAATACATAAGAATAATAGCCTAAAAACTTAATTATATCGTCTATGGAAATGCCAAAAGCCTTCCTCACAGCTACAGGGTAGCCTTCTAATACATCCTTAAACAAAGACGCATTCTTGTAAAACGTAGGATACATGGAAAGTAAAAAAACTGCCACAAAAGCTAATGATATAGACCATACGGCTAAAGACTTTGTTTTTGATTTCAACTCGTACAAAAATACGTTCATATTGACACCCCCTTAAGTGTAGTAGTGCATGAAGATTTCTTCTAAGCTAGGCTCTTCAATGGCAATATCTGATATGCTTATCTCCGCTATCTTTTTCATTATATTGTTTATATCACCTTTAAATAAAAAGCTGACTGTCCTGTCTTTTACCTGAAGATCGCTTACACCATCCATATTAAAATGGTCAGCCTTTAAAGGAGCATTTGCCTCAACGTAAACTTTCTTATAGCTGTTTTCCCTCAATGTGCTTATCTTCTCAAGGCTCACTATTTTGCCTTCCTTTATGATAGCCACCCTATCGCACAATTTTTGGACTTCGCTTAGTATATGAGAGGAAAATAAAATTGTAACACCTTTCTTGTTTTCCTCTTTTAAAAGATTGAAAAACCTTTGCTGCATAAGTGGGTCAAGTCCGCTTGTCGGCTCATCTAATATAAGCAGTTTAGGCTCATGCAAAAGCCCCTGGACTATGCCTACTTTTTTTCTATTGCCATATGAAAGGTCGTCGATCCTTTTGTTAAGCTCCAAATCCATAAGCTCGGAAAGCTCTTTTATCCTTTTGCTGCAGTCTTTATTATAAAAACTTGCAGAATACCTTAAAAGGTCTATCACCTTCATGTTGTCGTAGTAGAATACTTCTGCTGGCAGATATCCTATATCCTTTTTTATATCTGGGCCGTACTTTATGCAGTCCTTGCCAAAAATCTTGGCACTGCCAGATGTGGGATAAATAAGTGATAAAAGTATCCTTATTGTAGTGGATTTCCCTGCTCCATTAGGCCCTATAAAGCCGAAGATTTCACCTTCTTCCACATCAAAGCTTACATCGATTATACCTCTCGATTTCCCGTAATACTTGGTCAAGTTATTGACTTCAATGATTTTCATAAAAGCGCCTCCTTTTGACCATTCGGTCAATTTTCAATTTGATTATATCTCTAATTGACCATGCAGTCAATACACTTTTAAAAAATAAGAGGGATTTTAAAAGTACAGGGATTTTAAAAATTCTTCTTGAAAATATGGGTTATTTGAAAGTTCGATGTACTTGACCTTATCTCTTATCACTTTAGATTTCTCAAGCATCTCATCAGAAAGAAGCGCAAAAGATGCTCCTAACCCCGCTGCGTTCCCTATTTGAACTGCCTTTTCTTTTAATCCCTTTGGTATAAGCCCTATTGCTGCAGCGCTTTCTACGCTTATGTAGCTGCCAAACCCTCCTGCTAAGTAAACTTTTTTTATATCTTCTTCATCAATATTCATCTCTCTCATGAGAATATTGATTCCAGCCTGTATGGCTCCTTTTGCCAATTGCACCTGCCTTATATCCTTTTGTGTAAGGTATATGCCACCTGCCTTGTCTATTAAAAACGATGGCATATCGTCGTATTGCACAATGCGATCTAAAAACTTTTTACCAACTACGCTTGTCACTTCATCTTTATCAAATATCCTTCCAGTATTATCAACTATTCCATGCTTAAAAAGCTCTGCCACCACATCCACGATGCCTGAACCGCATACACCCTTTGCCGCCTTTCCTCCAATGGTAGTAAATATGGGATCTCTTTCAAGATCCACATGATCTATTGCACCTTCTACTCCGCTTAAACCAAAAGTGATGCCAGCTCCTTCAAAGGCAGGCCCTGCAGCAGCGGAACAGGATATGAGAAAGTCTTTATTCCCCAGCACTACCTCTCCATTTGTGCCTATATCTATCAGCAAAATGATATCATCACTTTCACTGATGCGGCTTGAAAGTACAGCCGCCACTGTATCCGCTCCAACGTATGAGGCAACCATAGGAAGCGTCACAATGTATCCTTCCCTGTTTATATCTATCCCCAAATCTTTCGACTTCACTTCAATTGATGACGTAAACGCAGGTATATAAGGCGAATTAGCGATATTCTCAGCAGGTACTCCTAAAGCCAAGTGGATCATGACAGTATTGCCAACCATCACTACTTCATATATACTTTCATTTGAAATTCCTTGTCTTTCACAAAAATAATCTACTATCATATTGATTTCTTCAATCATCGCCACGTGCAATCTATAAAGTCCATCTTCTTTAGCGATTGTGTAATTTATCCTCGATATGACATCGGCGCCATAGGACCTTTGTGGATTTGCACCTGAAAAGACGTCTATCATTTTCCCTGTGGAGATATCGTACAAGTATGCAGCGATTGTAGTAGTGCCTATATCCAAAGATATGCCGTATAAACTGCCAACAAAGTCAGTACCTTCAATGGATATGATCTCATTCTTTCTCAATACACAAATGGCATTATAACCACTTTTATCTAATACACCTGGAAGCACCTTCAATACGCTTAGTGGAATTTTTGCGTCAAATCCTAATGCGTCGCATACCCTCTTAAAATCATCTCTCTGGTCATCCAGTGTAGGCGTATCAAGCTTTATGGGGATTTTTTTGACTCTCGGGTTTACACTGTCAACTTCAAATAGTCCAACGCTTTCAGTCAAGACTGATATTTCTCCTTCATCTAAAACTGTGATAGAAAGATCTCTATCAACATTTACAAAGCATGAAAGCCTTACGCCTTTTTCAAGCTCTACATCGCTTAAATTTTTCATCTCCTCGGAAGTCACAGGAAGCTTATAATCTATTATGACTTTGCACTTTCCACAAGTGTGATAGCCACCACATGAATTAGGCACTGGCACGCCATTCTCTATCAATGTTTTAAAAAGATTTGCACCATCTTGTGCTAAAATTTCCTTGTATTCATCTCTGTATTTGACTTTCAGTGTGTGATACATCTTTTTCTCATTGCGGTAGATACACTGAAAAAAATCGCATTTGCTGCAATCGTGGTGTGACGATGATGACTTAATATCTTTTCCTATTCCTAATATGAAGGACAGAGATTTTACAGGATGCATCATGTTACTTTCATCCAACGTAACACCTATCTTAGATGCATCCAGGTGTTTGAATATAATCTTCTGTGACGCTATATCCCACTTGTCATCGCCAGGGAACATCATCTCAGTCAATACATACCCTTCTTTTGACGCATAATTTGCCACATCGCTGTAAAACTTCTCACAAAGCTTATCTAATGCCGCATTTCCGATGGCATCGTATATCATTCCATCCATATACTTCCCATCATCAAAAAGTCTTGATGATACATTTTCAATGCCGTCTTTAATAGTGACAACAGCCATGATGACATATTCTGCGCCTTTTAATCTTTCTACTATGTGCTTTTCATTTATCACATCATCGCTTAGAAACCTTATATCATCATTTTCATGGTCGTACTCAAAAGAAACCCTGTCAAAGCAAACTACAGGCTCAATAAGAGCATAAGCATCGTGTATAGCATTTCTGATTTTGTCTAATAAACCTTTATAAGGCTGGGAATCCTTGTATCCCAAATACCTTAAAACAGACTTCTCATCTATCTCTATTTCATAAGACTTTATATCCATCTTCTCCTCCTCATTTTGTTTCATTATAGAAACTACTTCTGTCAAAACCAAACTTAGCCAACTATTGAAATGGTGGTAAAATTCGTCATCTGGATTTTCCGTATTTTATTATCGCCCATATTCCTAATATTGCTACAACACTTACGCAAATTAAAACCAAAATTATAACTATCGCCATTTTATACCTCATATTTAAAAATTATTTGTTTATTTTTCAATGATTTTGGTTTATAATATATATTGCAAGGAATTGCAGGAAATTGTCATTTGGATATAAAACGCATTTTTAGATTATGCTTTTGGGCATAATCTAATTTTCTTTATCTTTTATTACTACTGAAAACTCTGTCTTAGCCTTGTCTACTATGTTTGCTTTTGTTTGGACTTTTACCGCAATGTTATCTCTATTGTATACTACCATCGCTACTATGCCCACAATTGCTACTATCGTTGTGCAAAAAATTAATGTTATTTGTACACTTTCACTCACATACTCACCTCCGCGCTTTGCTCCTGCAATTCCTTGACGGTGTAGGAGAGGTGAGCAGTATTTTATATCCAAATCCCCTTATATTATAACATATCTATACAAAAAGGTATCAATTAAGCTTATTTATGAATTATTCTAAATCTCTATTGATTATCAATCGATTTAGTGCTATTATTTTTATAAAAGTAACACAAGAGGAGATGATACATCTGGAAGAAATTACACGTTTCGGAGTCTCGATGGAAGCGAATTTACTTTCACAGTTTGATAAATTGATTGAGTCAAAAAACTACAAAAACAGGTCTGAGGCAATAAGAGATTTGATCAGAGATTACATAGTGGAAAACCAGTGCAAATCAGATGACGCCGAATCAATCGGCACTGTCACGTATGTTTACAACCATGAAGTAAGGGAGATAAGCGACAAACTTGTGGACATTCAGCATGGACACCATGAAAACATAATCTCCAGCATGCACGTCCACCTTGATGAGCACAATTGCCTAGAAGTGATGGTTGTAAAAGGCACTTCAAAGACTATATCAGCTATAGCCGACGAGATAATAAGCACAAAAGGCGTAAAGCATGGAAAGCTTGTCATGACGACGACAGGCAAAAACTTATAAGGGGGAGTTTTTATGCATATACCAGATGGATATTTAAGTCCTTCCACCTGTGCTGTTATGGGTGCTGCAATGGTACCTGTATTAGCTGTGGCAACAAAGAAAGTAAATGAAACTTTTGATAAGAAGGACGTACCTACAATGGCAATAGGTTCAGCCTTTGCCTTCACCATAATGATGTTTAACGTGCCTATACCTGGTGGTACAACAGCCCACGCTGTAGGCGCCACGCTTTTGGCCATCGCATTAGGTCCATGGGGAGCCAGTATTTCTCTTACAGTCGCACTTCTTATACAATCGTTGTTCTTTGGCGATGGTGGCATATTAGCATTAGGTGCAAATAGCTTTAACATGGCATTCGTAGCACCTTTCGTTGGATACGGCGTATACATGCTGCTTCAAAAGTTTAAAGTAGGAAAGGTGATATCGTCTGCCATAGGTGCATACATAGGCATAAATGCAGCAGCACTTGCCGCATCAATAGAATTAGGACTTCAACCTGTGCTTTTTCACACAGCAGACGGTCGTGCCTTATACTTCCCATACGGGCTTAGTCAGTCTATACCTGCCATGATGTTGGCGCACCTTACAGTAGCCGGGTTAGTAGAGGCAGCGGTAACTGGACTTGTAGTTCACTACCTTATTAAAGCTGGTGAAGACAACTTGCTTTATAAATTCTCTTACAGGCTAAGGGGTGAAAATAAATGAAGAAACTTTTGATAGCTGCTATAGTGATAATACTGCTTACACCGATTGGACTTTTAGCGCCAGGATCTGCATGGGGTGAGTGGGGCATAGATGAGATAAAAAACATGGTGGGATATGTGCCAAGCGGAATGAAACACTTTTCAGATACAGTAAAGGCTTTATTCCCTGATTACGGCATACCTGGCTTTGACAAAAACTTTTTCCAGCAATCAATAGGTTACATATTCTCAGCTATCGTAGGAATCGCAGTAATTGCCATAGTGTTTTTTATCCTTAGCAAAATGATAGGTAGACAAGAGGGAAAAAATGAGTAATTTCATCGAAAAGACTGTATTGAGTATACAAAGTACATTTCAAGATATGTTTGAGTCAGACGAAATTGCCATAAAACACGGCCTTATGCAATCACTGGACACGAGAGTACGGCTTTTATCTATATTGCTTTTGATCCTCTTATGCAATTTAAGCAGCTCATGGCAATTTCTGTGTTTGATGGTTGTATACTCTATTTTTGTTGCTATACTTTCGAAAGTGCCAATAAAGTCCTATATATTCAGGGTATCATCAGTATCCGTAATCTTCACAGGGATCGTATTAATACCGTCATTGTTTAACATTGTGAAGCCGGGAAATCCGCTTATATACATTGGCAAAAACTTGTACATTACAAGGAGCGGAGCTATAAGCGCATCGATTTTCATAATGCGCTCTTTTGTCTCCCTTTCCTTCATATACATTTTGATACTATCCACAAAATGGGTGGAGATTTTAAAAGCCTTTAGGTACTTCAAACTGCCGAAAATTTTCTCTGCCACACTTGATATATCGTTTAGGTATATAACTCTTTTCCTGGATGTGGCGTCAAACATGTACCTTGCCAGAAAAAGCAGAAACGTAGGAAAGTCTAAAGGCAAAAGCGAGAGAAGATTTGTAGCGTCGTCAATGGGAAATCTCTTAATAAGATCTGAACATTTAAGCAGCGAAGTCTACAGTGCCATGATTTCTCGCGGATACAAAGGCGAATACAAGACAATAAGCGACTTTAAATTTGATATCTTTGATGCAATCTGGATATTATTCAACATATCATTTTTTGCAGCAACTTTTATTGTAAAAGGAGGCAGACTTTGGATATAGTATTTGAACTTAAAAACGTTTCGTACTCATATATAAAGCCACAACCTGCGCTTATTGATGTGAACTTTAGCGTATTAAGTGGAGAAAGTCTAATAATTTTAGGCGCCAACGGCTCCGGAAAGTCCACTCTATTAAAATTGATGGATGGCTTGATAAAGCCAGATAAAGGCGATATATTGGCATTTGGCAAATCCATATTTGATCTGAAAGGCGACCAAGAATACCATTTTAGGAGAAAAGTGGGTTACCTTTTTCAGGACTCTGACGTCCAGCTTTTCAATGCGTGTGTCTTTGATGAAGTAGCATTTGCTCCACTGCAGATGGGATTAAATCCAGATAAGGTAAAGTCGATGGTAGAAAATACTCTTGAGTCGTTCGGCATCGCAAAATTAAAAGACAGACCGCCATACAGGCTAAGCGGCGGTGAAAAAAAGAAAGTGGCTTTAGCATCAATAATGGTAATAAATCCAGATGTGTTGCTTTTAGATGAGCCTACAAATGGCCTCGATCCAAGGTCGAGAAAGTGGCTTTACAAGATGTTAAGCGACCTAAAAGATGATGGAAAGACGCTTGTAATATCTACACACGATTTGGATTTATCCAGAATCATTGCCGATAGAGTCGTCGTGATGAATGAATCACACTCGATAGAGGCTGTAGGAAAAGCCAGTGAAATACTTGATGACAGCACACTGCTTGAAAATGTGAATCTGATATGAATTTAGCTCCCACTATCGGGAGCTTTTTATTTAGAATACAGTTTAAGCGATGACTGAAGAACATTAAGCATTACAATCACCAGCACCATAAAAACTACGATAAATGAAAATCCCACAAACACGCCGAATAAATCGCTTAGCTTCCCTATTATAAAATTGGCTACCATGTTTATAGACGAACTTACAGTAACTATGACGCTTATGACAACACCTGTATTTTCTTTAAAGCTCTTCATCGCCAATGCCATAGTCGTAGGATAAATTATAGAGTAGAATAAACCTGCCATAGACAGAAGAATCGATAAATCCTGACTTACCATGCTTAAGGCCACAAAAGATGCTGCTAATGATGCAAATATGAATATGCTTTTCACATATCCTATTTTCTCAACCACAAACCCGCCTAAAAGCCTGCCTATTGTAAAAGCAGCAAAGAAAAGCGACAGATACATAGAACTTTTTACGCTATTCATGCCGTAAGATCCTTTAAGGTACGTCACAGCCCAGTTGCCTATGCCGACTTCTGATGCGATGTAAAATCCTAACATGACTGAAAACAAAATGACATGCCTATCTTTTAGTACATCCAAATATTTTACTTTACCGCTACCTACATATTTAGCTGTGCCAGGAAATCTCGTAAACAAAACCACAATAAGCATTAAAAGAGCTATAATGCCTCCAAAAAGATATATACTTTGCCATGAATACTTTAAAGCCACAAGCCTTCCTGCCGCATTTGGCGAAATCGAAGCTCCAAAACCGTAAAAGAAATGCAAAAGGTTCATCATTATAGCCTGATTAACCAAAAATGCAACTGCAGCAGTGGCATTTATGCCTATCTCCAGCATCCCTATGCCAAAATTCATGCAGAAGAAGAAAATCAAAAACACAAAGAAAATCGGTGATGCAAAATACCCTAAAATCCCTATGATGATAAAGACAAGTCCTAAGGACAATGCCATCTTACTGCCATATCTATTTACAATCATCCCACCAACAAACGAAGCTATGATAAAACCAAGGCTTCCTATAAACAAAAGAAGCCCAATGTACGTATAATCAACATTGTAAAACGACTTAATAGGCGATAATACAGGACCTTTTATGTTATCGACAAGACCTATTAAAAGCATCAAAAGGTAATTTAAAACAACAATAAATATCTGCATTTTTTCCTCCCTTATCAATAATGCCATATTTCATTATATAGCATTAAAGGGAATAATACAATGAAATATACTCTTACACTTAATAGCCATAGCCTCCAAAGAAAGGGAGATAAAGCTAATGTCCACCAATAAAAAAAAGGCGGAAACAAAACCGCCAAATAGATTTGTACAAAATTTTCGAGCTAACGCTTAAACTGTTAGAAATAATATTAGCTTTTATTATAACACAAATTTGTGACTTGTAGACCAAAAGAAATATCTATATTCTATTTTTCAATATAGCTTTCTGCCATTCTGGATATTATGTCTTCCATCTCAGCTAAAAGATCGGTTTTTCCGTCTTTTAAACACCAGTCGAATATTACACCTCTCGCTACAATAAATAGCTTCTCTGTAATTTCCTCACAGTTAAAAGTGCCGGGTATCTTGCCTTTTTCTTGCTCATTTTTTAATATTTGAATAAGCATATTCTGCATAGAACGTCCATGTGTTAAAAACATCTTATTCGTGGGAATATACAGATTTTTAGCCATATCTACTCCATCATTTATTGCAAGCTTGGCATATACGAGAAAATACTGAACCAATATATCCTTGCAGTCTGTATAAGCCTCTAAGATCTTCGGCACTTCAGCCTCAAAAAATTCATCGCCATGCTTAAATATCTCCACTAAAAGATCATATTTGGATCTAAAGTAGTGATAATAATTTCCTATCGAAACATTGGCCTTTTCTGCTATGTCTTTTACAGTTATGTTGTCATACCCGTGTTTTTTTATGAGCTCTACACCGCAACTGTATATCCTCTTTTTAGTGGCAATGGCCTGCTTTTCTCTGGAAGTTAAACTTTCTGGCACCAATCTCTCTCCTGTTCTTCTAATCTATATTTTTAGCAACCTCAAAGGCATTCCATATTGCATACATTATATTAGAAACATTACCGGCATCGCCTATAAGATATACGTTTGAAATTTTATCCTTTATTTCTCTATACAGAGAATCAGACGGGGCATATCCAACCGCAAGAATAACTGTATCTGCTGCGATGTCTATATCACCATCAGGCGTATTCACTTTAAGCACCTTTCCGTCATATGCAGTAGCTTTTGCAGATGTTATAGTCTTTATTCCTTTAAAAGGTATCAATTCTTTTAGCATCTCGCTATTTGCATGGCACAATGGACCATTTACCGCCAAAAGCTTTGGAAGCGCCTCAACTATCGTCACATTTTTGCCCATATCTTTAAGCCACAGCGCTGTCTCGCACCCTACAAGTCCACCGCCAATTACGACAACATCATTTCCTATATCAACTTTGCCTAATAACGCATCTTGAGCGGTATATAAAGGTCCTTCTCCCAGTGAAAATACTTTTGGCTTTGACCCTGTCGCGACTATCACTACATCTGCGTCAAAATTAATGACATCATCAGCATCTAATTCTGAATTTAGATGAACTTCTACGTTTAACTTTTTAAGTTCATTCTCATACCAAGCCACCAGCGCATGATCATCTTCTTTAAATGATGGCACGCCGCCTGGAATAAGGTTTCCGCCTAATCTATCAGTTTTTTCATACACGATTGGCTCATGTCCGCGATGTGCTAATACGCGAGCTGCTTCACATCCTGCTACACCGCCACCTACAATTAAGACTTTCTTTTTGTGCTGCGTAGGTATAAGCCTCTCAGCGCTTTCGCGGCATGCCTGTGGGTTTACTGCACAGTTTAAAGCAGAATACTCCTGTATGCGTCCCATACATCCTTCATGGCATGATAAACAAGGTCGTATAGAAGCGGTATCCCCTGCTTTAAGCTTATTTACATAATCAGGATCAGCCAAAAGTGGACGGCCAAGTGATACTATGTCGCATGCTCCATCTCTTACAGCATCTGATGCAAGGTCTGGATTATCCATACGTCCTGCGCATATTACAGGCACGTCTACTACATCTTTTACCATCTTTGCATATGGGATGTAAAGCCCTTTTTCTTGGTACATTGGCGGATGGCTCCACCACCATGCATCGTAGCTTCCTACATCTACGTCCAAAGCATCGTATCCGTATTCAACCAAAAGCTTAGCTGCCTCTATCCCTTCTTCAATATCTCTGCCTTTCTCTACAAACTCCTCACCCGGAAGGCCACCTTTACGCCAATCTTTGATGAAGCTTTTTACACTGTACCTTAGCGTCACCGGGAAATCACTGCCACATATGTTTTTTATCTCCTCCAAGACTTCCCTTGCAAAGCGCAGCCGGTTTTCAAGGCTTCCGCCGTATTCATCTGTTCGATTGTTAAACATAGATATGGCAAATTGGTCTAAAAGGTATCCTTCGTGTACCGCGTGTATCTGTACGCCGTCAAATCCTGCTCGCTTCGCATTATAAGCACCTTTGCCAAACTGCACAACTATCCTGCGAATTTCCTCTTTTGTAAGAGGACGGCATGTCTTGTCAAGCCAGCGGTGTGGGATAGGCGATGGCGCAACAGGCGGATGTTCTCCTAAATTTGTAGGAATCGTGACCCTTCCAAATCCACCAGATAATTGTAAAAATACCTTAGAACCATAAGCGTGTATTTTTTCTGTCATCTCACGAGCAGTCCTAATGAAGTGAACTGGATTATGTGTAGAACATGGGCAATTAGGCATGTCATGCTTTTCTATATCATTGTCAACAAAAGTAACGCCAGTGATGATAAGTCCTGTACCACCTTTAGCTCTTTCAACATAGTAATCAATTCCTCTTTGATTGAAACCACCTTCGGAATCACCAAGACCTAATGGACCCATAGGAGCCATTGCAAAGCGGTTTTTGATGACACAGCTTCCGATGGACACTTCATCAAAGAGAATGCTGTACTTTTTGTCCATAAAAAGTCCCCTTCTTTTCTTAATTTTATTGAACATGTTCACCGAATGCATTCTACGAAAATTATATCAGTATGTTAATTAATTGTCAAGAAGGTAAAAGATTATTTAGTCATTATTATTTATAGTTTGCTTAATAAAATAAATTTTAAAAGTTTGTATACATTTGTTTATCTGTTTTGTTATATTAATGAAAGAACAAAAACGGCGCCGTTATATAGAATGCATCAGACATTATACTGGGGAGGTCAGTCATGAAAGATGAGAGGTTTGAAGACTTCTTAATAGATAAGATGGCCATAATTTACAAATATCTCATTAAAATCGGTGCATCTTATGAAGATGCAGAAGACATCGTACAAGATACCATTTGCAAAGTTGTTGAGTATGTTGACTCCATAAACACAGACGACATCTATCCATGGCTGTTTAAAGTATCAATAAACAAATATTATAATCTGTACAATAGGAAAAGAAGGAGGAAATCGGTATCGATGATAAAATCCTTAATAGCCTCTATTCAGATGGAATGATAGAAGAACACGTGCTTAATGAAGAATTAAAATCAAACGTTCATAAAGTCCTTGGTCTATTAAAGGAAAGCTATAGAACCCTCTTGATTTTTAAGTATTTTGTTGGATTATCTTATAAAGAAATAGGCGAGATCTTAAATCTGGATGAAAACAAAGTAAAAACATATCTTTACCGTGCAAGAAACAAATTTAAAGAATTATGGGAGGTATCGAATTATGGCAGATGAAAAAAATATAAATAATGATGAGAAAGAACTTGATGAAATTTTTGAAAACACAAAGAATGATAAATTTAATAAAGCAATTAAAAAAGCAAAATGGCGCTCTATTCTAAGAACTACAGTTATAAGTTTGATAGTCATATTAATTGTTTCAATAAGCACCGTCTTTATAGGAATCAAGGTAACACAGTCAGAAAGCTCTGATATAAGTTTTGCCTTATCAGTATTCAACGATATCTCTGCTCCTGACATGTATATAGGAAAATCAATAAGATATGAAGGAATCTTTGGAGGCAAGACAGTTTATTCAACTTACAAGATAATAGAAGGCAAAGTAGTTTATACAGGTCAACAGGAATACAGCTATGGGCTTTTCAACACTGTGGACGTACAGGCTATCAATTCACCGGCTATAGTATGGGGAGAAAGTTTTGATGAAGACAGTTTAAATAAACCTACGTACAACGAACTTGGTCAAAGGGAAATGATTTTCTTCTATCCATACGTAAAATACAAAATGTACAAAAATGATCTAAATCTACTGGAGGACATAGGAAATGACAAATATATAGAGATGGCATTATCTTTTGATAAAGCCTACAACATCGACGAAGTAAATAAAATGATGCCAAAAAACGTAACTTTAACGTGGTATTGGATTGACGATCTAAATAGCAAAGAAAAAGAAGCACATGAACCACATAAAAATAAACAAAAGCTTCCTGATGGAAAGACAATTGATGTAGATAATCCATCAGATGTATGTTCTGAAAGAGCCGCATACGGCATAAAAGTCTATGACAGCAATGGAGACAGATTAAAAAATCCAGAAGAACTTTTTATAGGAGCAATCGAAAACAATATAAATCAGTTAGAAAAACTTAAAACAGATATTCATAAGGTAAATGGCATCAAGTATGAAGTTAAAAGGATTTACGATAATCTAAAAGACAAGAATGGAAAAATAAAGAAGGAAGATTTAAAGATACAAGGCGTCGTCGTAACAGGTACTGCAGAAACCTTAAAATCTCTTAGAGGTTTACCTTTTATAAAGGCATCATCATTAGGTGTTGTCACAGATAAGTATTGAATATTAAAAGCTGCTGACTTTTAATCAGCAGCTTCATTTTGTTACTTTCACATATTATATTCCAAAAATTTTCAAAATCCATCCAAGAATAGAACCAAGTGTTACCATATCGGTATCACCAGCCCATCTCATAAAATCAGTAATTGTATGTGCAACAACAGGTAATACAAATGCTTGACCAAATATGATTATTAATCCTGCAATTATTCCACCAACAATTGCGCCTCTTAAACCACCAGTCGAATTTCCAAAGACACCGGCAGGACCGCCATCAAAAAAGAATGGTATCATAGCAGGTAAGACAACCCATGGATATCCAGTAAAACCTAATATTAAAATTGATATTATCCCTACTATCAAGCTTGTTGTAAAACCAATCATAACAGCAGTCGGTGCATAAGGGAAAATCATGGGACAATCAAGAGCTGGAATTGCATTTGGTATCCATTTCATTGTAATTCCTCTAAATGCAGGAACGATTTCTGCTATAAACATTCTGACACCAGTAAGTAAAATTGTAATTCCCGCGCCAAATGTTAAGCCTTGGATAAGTGCGTAAATTATAAAATTTTGACCATTGCTTATTTTTTGCTCAACAAAAACAGGCCCTGCAATTAAAACTGCTATCAAATAAACTACCGTCATTACCAGTCCTGTTGATATTGTCACATCTCTAAAAAAATCCAAGCTATCAGATATTTTTATATTTTCAGTATCATTCTTTTTATTGCCTACTAAGCCACCAATATATCCTCCTAAAACAGCGCCAATAGTAGACGTGTGACCATACGCAAATGTATTTCCACCTGTAATTTTTCTGATAAATGGTTGCGCTAAAGCTGGCATGAAAGTAATATATAACCCCATTAATATAATACCAAATACTATTAAAGCAGCTCCCTTTACACCAGCATCAACCAAAACTGCTACCCATACAAAAGACATCCAAAAGAGTAAATGCCCTGTTAGCCAAACATATTTTAATTTTGTAAATTTAGCAACTAATATATTTATGATAAATGCCCCAAGCATAACTAAACCAATAACACTACCATACTTTGTAATAACTTCATTTGTGCCTATACCTGTATTATTTACCTGATTTATACCATAAATATGGTTGAATATCGTTGCTAGAGGATTTACTGTATTTGTTATAATGCCGGCCGCAGATGTCATGATCAATAAGCCAATGGCTGTTTTCAATGTTCCTTTAAGTATGTCACTAAAACTCTTTTTCTGCAAAATCAAACCAATAAATGCTATTAAAGCCATGAAGATCGCTGGTTGCTGGAAAATCTGTGTAACAACAAAATTTAGAACTTGCATATATTTACTCCTCTCCTCATTAAAATTATTTAATAAATGGCATCAATTTACCACTTATCTCATTTTTATTTATAAAATTGTCTATAATCACTACAGGAACATCATCTCTTCTGATAATTTTAGCTATTTCCTTAGATGTCAAAATTAAATCACATGGCTCACTTACAGCTGTTCCAGCATCACATGCGCTGACTTCAGCCTTTATTCCGTTTTCACTTAAAATATCTTCAACCGTCATCCTCAATATTAAGCTAGTCCCTGAACCAACACCACAAACCGTCAATATTTTCAATTTATTCATATTCAACACCTCTTGAGAACGTATTTAACAAAAACTATAACATTTTGATTAATGGTCTATATTTATTTATCAAATTTTTATTAAATTCATCCGAACCGTCTATATTTCCACTCATGAATACAGGAACATCAACACCCTTTGTTGCTAATTTTTCAGCCACATCAATAAAAATACTATTTATGATCGTTGCCCCAATTATGGTCGATGTTGGACCTATTTTAACTTTTAACCCGTCTATGCTAATTGAAGCATCCCCAACATCACACATATTATCGATATAATAATCAACAACTTCGTATAATTTTTTCCCACTAATATGTTTAGAAGAATATGCATTTGAATATTTTAGTGACGTTATGGCTACAGTTGTCAAACCATTATTTTTGGCTTTTATGGCAAAATCAATGCTAACGGGATTTCTACCGGAAGTTGAAAATACAAAAAGTACATCACCTTTTCTTAAATTAAAGTTATCATAAATTATCTCTCCAAGATAATTCATACGCTCTAACTTACTGCTTTTTTCTGCACCCTCATGTAACATCAATACTGGTTCTAATATAGGATTTACACATGCTAATCCTCCGGCTCTATAAAAAGTTTCTTCCGCAAATATATGAGAATGGCCACAACCAAATATGTCTACAGTATATCCTTTTGAAATACTATCAGCGACAATATCTTCAATCTTATTCAATATTTCTCTTTGTTCTATAAAAATTTTATCTATTTTATTCTTAATGACTTCAATATATTCTAAACTTTTCATGCTTCTCACCTTTTAACTCACAATCTTTGATATAATCTAAAATATTTTTAGAATCAACACATTTTAGCATGTATTCGACTTTCTCATCATCCCCCAGCAGTTCCACCAATTCCGATAATGCTTTTAAGTGCGAGGAATGGTCAACTGCACACAAGCATACGACTATTTTTACTGGATCGTTTTCCTTATTGCCAAAGTTGACTGGATTTTTAAGAGTGATGAGGCTCATGCCTATTTTCTTAGCTCCTGATTCTGGTCTTGCATGTGGCATTGCTATACCAGGTGCAATGACGATATACGGTCCTATCTCTTTTACAGAATCTATCATTGCGTCTATATATCTATGCTCTATAGCACCTTCTTTTTCTAAAAGTTCACCTCCAATCCGCACTGCTTCTTCCCAATCCTTTACTTCAACATTCAGCTTTATCGTCTTTTCTGTCAAAAGGTCTTTTAACAATGGTTCTGCAACTCCTCTCTCTTCGTTTACATCTTCTATATCTAAGAATTCTTTAAGTTCTTCGATCAGTTTTTGCCTGTTTAAAATACTGCAATGCTTCTCAATAATTTCAATTAGATCGTCTAACTTGATTGCGTATGTCCTGTCATTTCTTATAAACAATTTCAACTTCTCAATGTCATTTTCAGTTAACAAGGGATTTACAACTACAGTCTTAATTCCTTCCGCATTCACTGGAACAGTAGACACTATCAAATCAACATGCTTTTTCTTTAATTGGTCTTTTACTTGATGGTATGCAACAGTTCCCTTTATATTTACATTGAAAACCGATTGAAGCCTTGATGACAGCATCTTTGCCGTTCCGATTCCTGTGCCGCACACAACAAGCACATCCATTCTATTCATCACCGGTGATTTTTGCCTCTCTATCGCTGCACCAAAATGCATCACAAAATAACCGATTTCTTCATCATTAAGCTTGTTTCCTGCATATTCCTCTAAAGGTTTTAGACAACCTTTCACTACTTCAAAAAGCCTGCTGTAATTCCTTTTTATTTCATCCAATACTGGATTTTTCAGATCTAAGCCATGGCTTAACCTGTATATTGTAGGTCTTACATGCTCTAAAAGCCCTTCAAAAAGTTGCACATCTCTGGATAAGTCTATATTTACTTCCTTTTCTACATTGCTTATAATCTTTTTCGTAACAAGCTCCAGTTCAAGCCAATTTTTATCTTTGTTGCTTTTTTTATTTGTCACATTGCTTCCCAAAAGATGGACAGTTATATAGCCGATCTCGTCTATAGGTATGTTGACATTAAAATGCTTTTCAAGCATCTTGGCTATATTTGAAGCGACGCTGAATTCCTTCGTCATTTCCAGCGATTTTAATTCTTCTGTAGGCATTATGATGTCTCTTCCAAGCTCTATCCTCTTTATAGCGATTGCAATATGAGCAACTAACCCTGTAAAGGCTGCATCAGAAAATACCGTCTCCAATTCATTTTCCGCAATTCTTATGCATTCCTCAATGTACGATATATCAATATTTTGAAAAAGCCTTTTTATTTCGTTGTCCATGCCTACGTTTATCTTCGTGTACATAGGCGATTTTACGATGTCAAGCACCTTTTCTATATCTACCGTTTCCGTAAGAAGCTCTATAGCGGCTTTTCTAAGTTTCTTTTCATCACCTATGACTTTCAATCCATACTTTGGCACTGATTTAAGCTCAAGCCCATGCTCTAAAAGCCATTCCCTCACTTTATCAAGGTCATTTATTATAGTGCTTCTTGACACCAATAATTTGTCTGCCAGCGTATTTATCGTCGTATAATCTTTTTGTCCCATTAGACTGCTTAAAATAATGTTAACCCTTTCTTTCTGCGAAAGCGCATAATGGTAAATACTTACGTCGTCTAAAATCTCTAATGCTTTTTTTCTGTCTTCCAATGATTCAGAAAATTTCACACCTACATTTGGTTTTCTTATCAATTGTGGCAAACTATTGTACTTTAAAAATTCATCAATTGCATCAAGGTCATACCTTATCGTCCTTGAGCTTACCTTAAATGAACTGGCCAGTTCAGTGATCTTGACCGGGAGGCTTGAATTAACAAGCTTCATCAATATGTGTGTGCATCTTTCATTGAGTATGATAATTATCACCTCTTTCATTATCAATTATATTATCATTTGTCTTGCTTGAAAAGCTTAACATTTTTCAAATCAATTATGGCAAATTTGCACTATATATTATACTGTATTTTTAAAAACAAAAATACCGCCTCGACTTTTAGTCTTGACGGTATATTTATCTATCTGATAACACTCACATTTAATTTTCATTCATAAATTTTTCCAATGTATCTCTATATGGAAGTCCATCGTTGTCACCTGGCGACATAATTATTATCGCACCTATTGCATTGCCTCTTTTTACTGCATCTTTTAGCGTAAGCCCTTCTAACAGCCCGCTTATTACACCTGTTGCAAATCCATCTCCAGCACCAACTGTGTCAACTACTTTTTCAACTTTATATCCACTTACAGTGAAGCTCTCGTCTTTTGTCTTGACATATGCTCCTCTGTCGCCAATCTTTATAATGACAGCATCAACTCCTCGCCTTAAGTAAAAATCAGCTATGACATCAACATCATCTGAACCTGTCAAAATAAATCCTTCTTTTATGCCTGGCATTACAATATCGCAATTAGATGCGATGTCGTTTAACGTTGCCACCATCTCATCTTCACTTTTCCAAAGGCTCTTTCGTATATTGGGATCAAATGAAATCCTTATGCCATTTTCTTTTCCAATCTGAATCATTTTGTAGACAGTATTCAATGTGTCTTTTGAAAGAGCTGCTGTTATGCCTGTAATGTGTATGTGGTTGATCTCACTCGCATCACAATCAATGTCATTTGGTGTCATGTGGGATGCTGCAGAACCCTTTCTAAAGTAAAATATGTCTGGATCTCCTTTTGATGTCTTTGATTTAAGCATAAAACCTGTCGGGTACTCATCAGTAAATTTTACCGATGAAACGTCGATTTTTTCTTCCAACAATTTATTATAAATGTACTTGCCAAAAGGATCGTTTCCAAGCTTCGTAATGTATTTAACATTATGCCCCAGCCTGCTTAAACCTATGGCCACATTTGCTTCTGCTCCTGCCAACGCTTTTGTAAACTTGCTGACATTGTCAAGGGTACCTTCTTCATCTGCAATGAACAATGCCATAGGTTCTCCTGCCAATAAAACCTTTGCCAAAATGTATCACCTACTTATCCAATTTACTTCAAGGCATTTACCAGCCTTTTTGCTCTTTCTTCTAAAAGGTCAAGATTATCAAAGTTTATTCCCTTTGTCAGATATCCGCCTACGCCAACTGCATATGCGCCGTTTTCAAACCACTCATTTATATTCTCGTCATTTACGCCGCCTGTAGGCATAAACTCCAGAAATGGAAATGGTCCTTTGAGAGATTTTATTATCTTTGAATCGACAAATTCTCCAGGGAAAAGCTTAATGACTTCTGAGCCCATCTTGTAAGCTTTAAACATCTCCGTAGTTGTAGCTGCAGCCATCGAGAAAAATACATCATTTTTCTTGCAATATGCTGCCACTTCCTCAACAATGCAAGGTGTCACCACAAAATCTGCCCCATTTTCTACAGCTTCCTCTGCCTGATTTAACTCTAATACCGTTCCTGCACCTATTACCTTATCAGGGTATTTCCTTTTAAGCTCCTTAATAAGCTTTCCTGCACCTTCCACAGTGTAGGTTATCTCTATTATGTTTATGCCGCTTTCTATGACTTTCTCGGCCATCTTAAGTCCCAATTCATAATCTTTGCACCTTATGACTGAAAATATCCCTCCTTTTGTTTTCTCTTTTATTTCCTTAAAACTCATATAAATCATCCTTTCCATATATTTATTTAATGAGATCTTGTAGATCCCCTTATTACAAGCTCCGCTTTTAAAACAACCTTCTTAGGTTCAATTTCATTGCCACTGCTTATCCTATTAATAAGCATTTTAGCTGATTCCACGCCAACTTCATAGGTAGGCTGCGATATGGTAGTAATCCCTGGCGGTATAAGGGACGCCCATCCCCAATCGTCGTAACCACATACGGCAACATCATCAGGTACCTTTAAATTCATCTTATTTATGACTTGCAGTACATTTAAAAGCACAACACCATTTACGGCAAATAATGCCGTCCTGCACTTCCTATAGTCTCTCATCATTGATACTATATTTTTTTCAATTTTGCTTAAATCATCGTCTACTTCAAATATCAAATTGTTGTTATCTATTCCGTATTTTTTTGAGACATCTGTAAATGCCTGCTTTCTTTCGGTTCTGGTGCTTATATCGCCTATCCTTTCAGTAAAAAAGCCTATTCTTTCATATCCATTTTTTATAAGGTGCAAAATAAGCTCTGATGTAACTTCGTAGTTGTTGACAACAACGGTATCAAATACAATGTCTTTTATGCTTCTATCAGCTAATACTACAGGCAAACCTTTTTTAGACAGTTCTATCAAAAACTCGTCATTACCACCTGCTGTGTTTATTATAAGCCCATCTATATTGTTGTCTAAAAGTGATAAGATGTACTCTCGCTCTTTTGTGGCATCATTATCTGTGCTGGCTATTATTAAATTATATCCGTCTTCTTTTAAGACTTTTTCTATGCCTTTCACAAGGATTGACGAAAAATGGTTGCCTATGTCAGACACAAGAACACCTATAAGGTTTGACTTATTAAGCTTTAAACTGCGAGCCAAATTATTGGGTCTGTAGTTAAGTTCATCTATGACCTTTTTGATGTTTTCCCTTGTAGCATCTGACATGTACTCAAATCGGCCGTTTAAAAACCGGGAGATAGTCGTCTTTGAAACACCTGCTTTTTTCGCCACATAATCGATCGTAATTTTAAAGTTCTCATTGCTCATGTCATCACCAACATTTGTTTTTTAGAAACCAGTTTACGAAACCGGTATATATAATATATTCTACATTAAATTTAAAAATCCTTCTTTTTTTATTTAATGAAAACAAATTTATTTCTATAAAAATATACTTCATAGGAAGTATATAAAACAAGAACCAGGATATAAAAAGATTGATAGAGTGTGGTATTTTGTTACAACAAAAAAGTGCGCACTATGGCGCACAATAATTAGCTAAATCTTCTTTTTAATCTCGACAATACATCTGACATTGCTGCCAAATCGCTGCCGACTTCTTTAACCTTTCCTCTATTTTGACTTATAATATCTTTAATCTTTGACAGAATCTTATCATTTTCCGCCCTCAATTCTTCTATCTGCTTCAATATCTCCTCATCTGAAGGCAATGCAATCTCTGCTACATTTACTTCATCGGACTCAAAGTCATACGTATCGTACTTTGATGGAATGATCGTTTCAATGTTAAGCACATCTTTTATCTTCTCTGAAAGTACTTTTTGAGCACTATCTTCGCCGTGAACAATAAATATTTTCTTAGGCTTTTTCTTAAATGACGATATCCAATCCATAATACCCTTTTGATCAGCATGCCCAGAGAAGCTTTCTATGTTTTGGATTTCCGCATTGACTGTTATTTCCTCTCCAAATATATTCACAGTCTTTTCACCTTCTAATATTCTCCTGCCAAGGGTACCTTTAGCCTGGTAACCTACAAACACTATTGTGCTGTCAGATCTCCAAAGATTGTGCTTTAAGTGATGCTTTATGCGGCCAGCTTCACACATGCCACTGGCTGAAATAATTATGACAGGCTCTTTAAGGTCATTAAGCGCCTTTGATTCTTCTGCCGAATGTGTAAAATGCAAATTTGGAAAATCCAATGGATAATCACCATTTTCCACATATCTTCTGGCTTCATCATCGAAATAGTCAAGATGCTTTCTAAAGACGTCTGTGACAGATGTAGCAAGGGGACTGTCTACGTACACAGGCACTTTACTTATATACTCTATCTCATTTTTGTAAAGTTCCTCATCTTTGTGTATCTCATATAATAGTTCTTGTGTCCTTCCTACGGCAAATGATGGGATTATCACATTGCCTCCTCTTGATATAGTCTTTTTTATTATCTCCATAAGCTTTTTGGCTTTGTCGCCTACGTCTTCATGCAGCCTATCACCGTATGTGGATTCACACACAAGATAATCTGCCTCATCTATTATCGCAGGATCTCTCAAAATCGGTATATTTTTGTTTCCCAGATCCCCTGAAAAAACCACCTTCGTCTCTTTTCCACCTTCTTTTACCCAAATTTCCAATATAGATGAACCCAGCATATGTCCTGCATCATTGAACTTTACTTTTACATCATCTGATGGCTCTATTATCTCATCATAATTGACACCGTAAAAAAGCTGCATTGCCGCTTTTCCATCGTCAGCAGTGTAAAGCGGCATCCTAAGCGTTTTTCCCGCCCTCTTTCTTTTGCGGTTTTTCCACTCGTTTTCAATCTGCTGTATATGCCCACTGTCCTGCAGCATGTATTCACAAAGATCTACCGTGCCTTTAGTTGCGTATATCTTTTTTCTATATCCTCTTTTATATAGAAGTGGAATCCTTCCACTGTGATCTATATGAGCGTGTGTCAAAAGCATGAAATCAATGTCTTCAATATCAAATGCAAACTCTTGATAATTGTACTCATCTTCTATTTCGCTTCCTTGAAACATGCCACAGTCTATCAGAAATTTTGATTTTTCAGTCTCCACAAGATAGCACGAACCTGTTACTTCCTTCGCAGCACCTAAAAAAGTGATCTTCATCATATCTCTCCTCTCGCAATTGATAAAAATATTCAAGATTTTATCAATAGTCTTAATAATATTATACTATAATTAACAAAAAAAGCGAGGAAGAACTTACATGCCTTACCTCGCTTTTACAATCCGGGATATGAAAACACTTCAGATATGACAAGTGTAACAGCGCCTATAGCTCTTTCCAGCATTCCAAGCTTTGATATCTCGATGGCAACATCATTGTACCTTGATACAAGACATTTTTCTCTCACGTACTCTTTGACAGCGTCTATCAACATATCGCCTATGCTGGATAATGTATTGCCTATAAGCACCAAGTCTGGATTGAATGTATTAACTATATTTACAATTCCAACGCTTAAATTCTTAGAAATTTCGTTTATAGCATCGATAGCAAGCTTGCTTCCTAACTCTGCATAACCTGCAATATCGTTTATATCAAGAGAATCAATATTTTCACTGTCTATAAAGTCATCTTCCTGTCCTGCTTCAAGCCTTTCTTTTATATATCTGAAAAGAGATTTTTCGGATGCGTAGTTTTCCCAGCAACCTCTGTTTCCACAACTGCATATATGGTCATTTATATCAATTGTCATGTGCCCTATCTCGCCTGCTAACCCACTGGAGCCTCTATAGAGCTCATTATTGATTATGATTCCTGTACCTATGCCAATGCCTGCACTGACATAGACAAAATTTTTGGCGTTTCTGCCTCCTCCAAACCACTTCTCACCTATAGCACCTGTATTAGCTTCATTGTCTATATACACTTTTAAGTTGAATCTCTCTTCTACCATCTTTTTAAGCTCCACATTTTCCCAATTTAAGTTTGGAGCTTTTAGCACAACGCCTCTTTTATAATCTGTAATACCAGGCACACCGATGCCTATGCCTAATATTCCCTTCACCGTATTTGGCGAATTTTTTATAGCCTCATCTATAAGTTCTATCATCTTAGATATGATGTCTTCCTTGCTTTCGCCGATCTTTAAATTTATCCGCTTTTGCCACAATATGTTTGCAAGTATGTCTGTCAAAATGACGAGAATATAATTCACATCAAGATCGACACCAATGACGCAACCAGCAAGGCTATTTATCATAAGCATTATAGGCTTTCTGCCGCCTTTTGACTCTCCAGGTCCTTCTTCCTCTACAAAGCCTTCTTTTATAAGTTCATCAACCAAAGAAGAAACTGTTGATTTATTAAGCCCTGTAATATTTGCTAAGTCAGCCCTGGATATTATGCCTTTTTTGCGGATAGTGTTTAAGACGATGGATTTATTAATTTGTTTTATTAGCAACTGATCACCTGTTATCATTTAATCACCTTGCAATACTTCGTTTTCACCAGCATATTATACCATATTAAAATGTGTTTTCTCAATGATACGGCCTTAACATAATAATCGAAAAACACGTACAAAAGTTTAACAATTTGACGAATTTTCAATGACTTTATTCAATTCTAAAATATATACTCCAATAGCAATTGTCTCCCATCTAAAGATGGGAGACGATTTTATCTGTTATTTCAACAATTTAGTTGTCAATTTTAAGTCAAACTTTACAAATTCAGCTTCCCAATTTCTTCAAATGCACCTTTAAGCCTCGAATATAAGCTTACGTAGATTGGATACAGCTTGTTGTACTTTTCGACGTTTTCTTGGATTGGGTATACGCTATCTGTAACTTTTATTAAACTATTGCAAGCGTCATCTACATTTTTGTAAAGGCCATATCCTACAGATGCCATTATGGCTGCACCGAATGAAGGTCCTTCTGTAGCATTTATCATGTCGATTCTTACATTGAATATGTCGGCAAGTATTTGCCTCCAAAGCCTGCTTTTAGCGCCACCACCACTTACCCTGGCTTCATTTACAGGTATATTTAAAGCCTTTATAAGCTCCAGCGAATCCCTAAGTCCAAATGCTACACCTTCTAATATAGATCTCGTCATGTGGCTTCTATTGTGAGTAATAGTTAAACCTACAAAGCTGCCTCTCGCATAAGGATCGCTGTAGGGCGTCCTCTCACCCATAAGGTAAGGCAAGAATATTAGTCCATCACTGCCTGGTTTCACCTTTTCTGCTTCTTCTAAGAGTCCGTCAAATGTCATAACATCAGTCTTGTAATTATTTACATCATCCACCCACCATTTAAGACATGATGCAGCCGAAAGCATTACACCCATCACATGCCATTTGCCATTTGCATGACAGAATGAGTGAAGCCTAAGCTCATCATCTGCTGCGTACTTATCCTGTGATGCGAATACAACGCCTGAAGTACCCAATGCGATGGACACTATACCGCTTTTTACTGTGCCGGTACCGACAGCACCGCTGGCTTGGTCACCACCACCGCCCACAACGATAGTACCTTCATGAATCCCTGTCAAATCTGCTACTTCTTTTGTGACATACCCTGTGACATCTGTTGATTCATAGCACTTAGGAAGGGCTTTTTCCGGTATTTCAAATATGTCTATCATTTCTTTTGACCATCTTCTATTTTCCACATCGAAGAGAAGTGTACCTGATGCATCTGAAACTTCCGTAGCGTACTCACCCGTCAATTTAAACCTTATATAGTCCTTAGGTAAAAGGATATGAGCGATTCTTTCATATACATCCGGAAGGTGTTTCTTTACCCACAATATCTTTGGTGCAGTAAAGCCTGTCAATGCTTTATTTCCAGTGTACTTCAGAAGACCTTCTTTCCCTATTTTTTCGGTGATGTAGTCGCATTCTTCCTGTGTTCTTTGGTCACACCAAAGTATGGCCGGTGTTAAAACGTTATTATCTTTATCCAGAAGCACCAGTCCATGCATCTGTCCGCTTAAGCCGATGCCTTTTATGTCATAGCCATTTACGCCGCTTTTTACAATAATCTCTCTTATTCCATCCCTTGTGCTACTCCACCAATCTTCTGGATTTTGTTCTGCCCAGCCTGGTTCTGGATAATATACAGGATATTCTTTTGAAACGCTTGATATCACATTGCCGCTTTCATTCATCAGTATTATCTTAACTGATGATGTTCCTAAATCTATCCCTAAAAAATACATACATTTACCTCCATGATATTTGTTAAGGGCAGCTTTAATGAAGCATGAAGCTGCCCTCATGTTTCATTATTCTGCAAACAAATACTGATTTAGGATTGACTCTAGTAGCTCTTGTCTTCCTGATTTGTTGACAATCTGGCTGTGCTCTAATGCATACTTCTCAAGGCTCTTGAAATCAGCTTTTCCGCTTACAATATCAGCGCCAATGCCATCTTTGTAGCTTGCGTATCTTTCCTCGATAAACTTGTCGAAAACGCCATCTTTCACAAGCTTGTAAGCAACTTTGAAGCCTTTTGCAAAAGCATCCATTCCAGCTATGTGGCCTAAGAAAAGATCTTCTGGCTCAAATGAAGCACGTCTTACTTTTGCATCGAAGTTAAGGCCGCCTTTGTCAAATCCGCCCATCTTTATGACTTCATACATGGCAAGTGTGGTCATGCGTATATCTGTAGGGAACTGGTCTGTATCCCATCCTAAAAGCATATCACCTGTATTTGCGTCAATTGATCCTAATACGCCGTTTATTCTGGCGTATCTTAGCTCATGTTGGAAGTCGTGGAATGCCAATGTTGCATGGTTTGCCTCTATATTCACTTTGAAATATTTGTCAAGATCGTATTTTCTCAAGAACGCCAATACATTTGCCACGTCAAAATCGTATTGGTGTTTTGTAGGCTCCTTTGGCTTCGGCTCAATCAAGAACTGGCCTTCAAAGCCGATTTCTTTTGCATAGTCAACAGCCATGTGCAAAAATCTCGCAAAGTTGTCAAGCTCAAACTCCATGTCTGTATTGAGAAGTGTTTCATATCCTTCTCTTCCACCCCAGAATACGTAGTTTTCGCCGCCAAGCTCCTTAGTAATCTCGAGGGCTTTTTTGACTTGCGCTGCGGAATATGCGAAAACATCAGCATTGCACGATGTTGATGCACCATGCACAAATCTCGGATTTGAGAAAAGATTTGCAGTACCCCACAAAACTTTCGTCTTGCTGGTCTTCAAGTAGTCCTTTATCATGGCAACTATTGTATCTAAGTTTTTGTTCGTCTCTCTAAGAGTGTCCCCTTCAGGTGCAATATCCCTGTCATGGAAGCAGAAGAAAGGTGCATTTATCTTATCAAAAAATTCAAATGCTGCTTCTACTCTAGCCTTTGCTATGTCCATAGGATCTGTATAGTGGTTCCATGGTCTTTGCATGGTAGCTTTGCCAAATTGATCTGTTCCATCAGCAGTAAAAGTATGCCAATAAGCTATAGAAAAGCGGAGATGCTCTTCCATCGTCTTGCCATCGATTACTTCCTCAGGATTGTAAAATTTAAAAGAATAGGGATTGTTTGATTTTGGCCCTTCATATTTTATTTTAGATACATTCTCAAAATATTTATTCATAAAATTTCCTCCTTCTATTCGTTTGTCTGTCCAACAAACATTATATATTATATATTCTACACAAATTTAAAAAATCCTTCTTTAAAACAAAAAAAATTTTAAAAAAAATGACCGCTCTGGTATAACCCAATCCAAAGCGGTTTAAATTTTAAAGCTTCTTATGACAATAAATTTATTTCATATAATTACTTCTTTATTTTTGCATACTTAATCTTGATTCAAAAACTTAATTAATTCATCAGTAAATACATCAGGTTTTATCTACCGTCATAATCGTCACCTTCTTTTTCAAACTGTAAGTGACACTTCTGCTCCAGCTCTTATTGCCTCTACTGCTGTTGCTACTTCTTTGCAGTCGCCTATAAAAATCATATTGTCGCTTATGCAGCTTTTAAATGTTTCATCAGAAATATTGCCTATTGCAATCACCACATCGTCTGATGCGACTTCAGTGCCATTATTGTATACAATTTTCCCATTGTTTATCACATCTACTTTTGCGTTTGTTACGATTCTTACACCGAGATTTTTCAACCTTTCCATCAAAAGCTTCTTATTCATGGCATATATGTCTTTACCTACTTCATCAAGCTCTTCTAATACTGTAACGCTTTTACCTATTGTTGCAAGGTGCTCTGCCGTCTCAAGCCCTGTCAAACCTCCGCCTATTACAGCTATTTTCATCCCTTTTGGCATTTTACCACTTAAAACATCTATGGCTTTATAAGGCACTACATCCGTTTTAATCGTCAATTCCTTTGGAATTGAGCCTGTTGCAATTATTACCTTGTCATAATTCATATTTTTCAGTTCATCGCACGAAACTTCTCGATTCAGATTGACTTTTACACCGTACTTTTTTAAATCAGTTTCAAGATAATCTACTACTTTTCCTATTTCAGACTTGTGTGGAGGCACTTTTGCCACTTTTAACTGTCCTCCCAGTGCATCCGACTTCTCAAATAGCTCCACATTGTGTCCTTTTTTCGCCAAGTACAAAGCAGCGGACATGCCAGCAGGACCACCGCCTATTACAGCCACATTAAGCTTATTTTCTGCGATCGCATCAAACTCTTTTTCTCTGCCTACAGCAGGGTTCATCATGCATGATACAGGAAGACCTTTCTGTATATATGCGATACATGCCTGATTACAGTGGATACAGTATTTTATCTCATCAGCTTTCCCATTGATATATTTAGAAACGCAATCAGGATCTCCTATAAGGCCTCTTGCAATGCCTATAAAGTCAGCATAACCATCTCTTATGATGGCTTCCCAATCGTCTGCTGCACCCAGCTTATCAGCAGCAATTACAGGAATCGAAACACTATCTCTTATTTTCTTCGCGTAGTCTATAAGTGGTTTATCATCTATACCCATTGGCGATATGTGGTATTCTGACGTAGAACCTACACCTGATGAAACGTTTATTGCATCTGCACCATAATTTTCTAAAAGCTTCGCAAGTTTTAGACTTTCTTCTATATCAAATCCGCCATTTGTATAGTCGCTTCCATTTATACGGCAAATTACTGCCATGTCTTGAACTTCACTTTTTACACTCTTTAATATCTCCAATGCAAATTTGGCCCTTCCATCGAAATCTCCACCGTATTCATCATCTCTCGTATTTACATTTGGTGATAAGAATTGATTTACAAACCATCCATGTGCAAAATGAAGCTCAACAGCATCAAATCCCGCTTTCTTCGCCCTTTTTGCAGCATTCACAAAGTCCTTCACAAACCCTTTTATGTCTTCTACAGTAAAATCTGATGGCTTGTATTTAGGGTTGTGCATAGCAATCTGCACCGCAGCTTTTGCACCGTTGCCATGAATGACATCTGCTAATTTTTTAAGCCCATCAATCTTATCATCGTCGTCTATCCCTAACTGGTTTTTGAAAAACTTGCCAAACTTATTTACATACGATGCCTCAACTATGACTAAAGCAACATCTTTCGACCTTCTGTCGTAATAGCCTATCTCTTTTTCACTGACAAATCCATCATTTGATAAATTTGTGACAGTTGGCAGCATGACAAATCTGTTTTTCAATCTTACATTTCCTATTTTACCTTCTTTTAAAACCATGATAACGCACTTCCTTTTATCTTTTTAATGCCATTACATCTAAATCTTATTGTAATGCTTGCTTTTATATAAGTAAAATAATATAATATTATAAAATATATAAGTTATTGCTTATGGCTGGTGATTTATTATGAATTTTAGAGAATTGAATATATTCTTATCTGTATGTGAGTATGGCAGCATGTCTGAAGCCGCAAAACACCTTTACATGACACAGCCAGCTATAAGTCAGGCAATTTCCGAGCTGGAAGAAGAGTACAATGTGAAGCTTTTTGATAGGATAGGCAAAAAGCTTGTATTGACACATGCAGGCGAAATTTTAAGAGATTACGGAAAAAAAATCAATCTCTTGTTGATGGAAACTGAAAACACATTACAGAATATATCCGATACCAAGACAGGAAAGCTTAAGCTGGGTGCCAGCAGAACCGTCGGCACATACTTGTTGCCTAAAATAATCGGCAAATTTTTAAAACTATATGCAAATGTGGAATTGCCATTTTGCATAAACAATACCTCGGAAATAGTAAATATGATACTTAATAGCGAAATAGATCTTGGAATAGTAGAAGGTCCAATACACTCCAATAGTATCGAAAAAAAACATTTGTTAGATGATGAACTATACCTTATATGCTCAAAAGAACATCAATGGGCAAAAAAGAATATCATCCAGATGGATGATTTATCAAAAGCTGATTTCATCATGAGGGAAGTTGGCAGCGGCACCAGAGAAGTGTTTGAAAATACAATGAAATCCCACAACGTCGAATACGACATTAAACTGGAACTAAACAGCATCGAGGCAATAAAGAAGGCAGTCGAAGCAAACTTAGGTGTTTCAGTAATATCAAAGTTAGCTCTAAATGAAGAATTAAAAAGTTCGAAGCTTATAAAAATAGAAATAGAAGGAATAAAATTCACGAGAAAATTCAATATCATATATCATAAAGACAAATACTTGTCAGATCTTCATAAGAAGTTTATAGATTTCATTTGCAGTGTAAAATGAGGCATGTTATTTTAAAAGGAATTCGTAATATGTCATGACGTAGTCTTTTATCCTATCTGCAATCGCTTTGTGGCCCTCCTCATTCGGGTGTATTCCATCTTCACATAAAAGCTTTCTGTAATCAGGTCTATCTAAAAACGCGCTTCTCACATCTATTATCTTCGTATCGGTGCTTGAGGCTATGCTCAATATGGCAGAATTGTATCTTTCCTGCCACCAGTATATCTTTGTGACGCTTCCAAGCCACGTCAATATGTTTTTTGCCATTTCTTTATTGCCTTTGCTAATCCAGCTAAAGTATCTGTCTGCATCCAATGGAGGAAGCGTAAGCAAAACCGGTGCTATGTTGGCATTTTTAAGCGAATCTATGAGTTCTCTTAATGTCTCTTTAAACACATTGAAATCAGTGTTTGGCAGATGTTCTTTGTAAGGGTCTTTAGCTACCTCATCCCAATTAAAATCGCAATCATTCCCCCCAAACTCTAAAAGTACAATATCAGGACTTACCTTGTCTAACTCTTTTTTAAGCCTGTCTTTGCCTCTTAATATGGTGCTGCCAAACTTCGATATGTTTTCAACAGTTCCTTTTAAGCATCCATTTAAAAGATTTGCATAAGAATCCTTCAAAACCACATATTTGTTCCTAATTTTATCGAGAACCACGCCTTTGGATATGGAATCTCCGCACACAAGAAAGTTGTAATTTTCTTTTATGTTCAACATCTCCATCATTTAGCCTCCCTAACCTTTTAATCTATTATACCACAAATTAACATATTTATTAACAAAAAAATGCCGAAACATTCGGCATTATTCCAATTTCAATATTACATCATTATCCTTTTTGTAGATTATATAATTTGCGTTGATACCCAGTATATCGCCGCTTCCCGTTATGGTCTCACCTGTATTTACGTCAATCAAATCTTTACCGTCAAAAGTGACAGTCAAAGCATTGTCCTTAGGCAGTATATACACCTGATTTGGATCAATTGCATGATTCAGCTTTATGTGACTCCAGTTTTTGAAGCTTTTATCAATTGTTCCGTAGTATATTTCCACAACTTTATTGTCGCTGTCTAATTTACCTACGTACACATTGTCATTGTTGTCAGTGCCAATAAGCGAGAAGCCACCACTTAAAAATGTGTAGCCACTGCCATTCTTGATGACCCTTATTATCCCGTTTGATGACTCATATAAAAGGACATCTTTTCTCTGAAGCTCGTACATTCTTGTAATCCTCTTAACTGGCAGTCTAAAGTTTGTAATCTGGCCCATTATATCTACACGGTACAGATAGCTATAACCATTGGCATCAACCACATTTATATAGATCATGTTTGTAAGAGGCGACAATGTGACATTTTCTATACGGCTGTTTCTTGGAGCATATATAAGCTTGTCTATCTTTATCTTGTTGTTTATATCAAGGTCATAAGCCTCAAGCTGTATCGCTTCACTGCCACGGCTATACGTCTTATAAAAATATATGATTCTGTTTCTATCGTTAAGCCATGTGTAGTACTGTATATAGTTGCTGGCTGCGATTACCTTCTTTATGCCTTGCGTCTTAGTGTCGACGACTATTATCTGATGGTTTAAAAGATATGAAACGTAACTTCCGTCATAAGAAGCCTCCACACTTTCTCCATCGTTAGGTACCGCAACTTTCATGGTCTTTTGCATCGCGTTTGTATCTGACTCAGTATTGACTTTTTGTATGTGAAACGTAGTTGTTGTAGATAGATATACATTATTTATATAGAAAAGCACTCCCATCTCTATTATCAATGGAAACACTATCCACGTAAAAATTCTTCTTATAGCTTTCATAATACCTCCATCTTATTTTGCATAAAATATTGTAGGAACCATTCTCTCGCCTAAAGGATTTGACGGATTGTTTATGACTTTTCCTTTGTAGTACATGGTGGTTGAGGATCCTCCGTCAAGATTTGTGGCATTTACGGCACCATAATCCAGCATTATGTTTTGCACATCCTTTAACGTGGCTCCGACGCTGGATATTGCCCTTCCGTCTATGACTAAAAATATGACTGTACCATCGGCCCTCTGTCCTATTGCAGTCCTTGGGGCAATACCCCATCCACCGTCACCAGTCTTTATCATAGGCTTTCCATTGACTACGAGAGCAGGACCAAAGCTTACAGCTTCTTTTAAATTTAATTTTTTTATCTCGTCCAACGTGTATTTGCCCACCAGCAGTTTGCCGTCTGTTGTAAATCCTGCAAGGTCGATTTTACCGTCTTTGCTGTAGGCATTGTTGTATATTAGCTTTCCATTGTGTATGATGATTCCGCCTGGCGTTCCTCCACTTCCAGTCCACGCACCATCAACGTATCCAATAAAGCCTCCAGCGTTTATAGCAGCTATAGCCCCATTTTCTTTCGCTATCTCACTGACTGTCTCTCCTTCTTTAGGAAGCTTGCTTGATATGCCTACTTCAACTCTCGTAGGATCGTGAATTAAAATCACCTTTCCTTTGAATCTGCTGCTGCTTATGTCGTTCACTTCAATCGTCGTATCGTGGTTGTTTTTGAAATTCAATAGACTACTTTTGCTGCTGTCTGTAGATATATTTGTCATTTCCTTCATTATAGCGTCAATTTTGCTTTGAGGCAAAAATAATGTGGCAATGTACTTATGGCTAAATGTAGTCATAGCTGTCGCTACCAAAGTATTTCTGATATTTGTAAAAGGACCGTAAAATATGGACATCGGTATAACTATGACAGCCAAAAATACTTGAAATATTACATATGCTATTATCTTTTTCATACAATTTCTCTCTCCCATTTTAACACCTTATAATTTTACACATATTCTATTATACAAGAAAATTATTAATATTTTATTAAAAAAATCGCAAATATATAAAAAAATATATCCTGAATAGCTATTTTTATAGCATAATCAGGATATATTTACTTGTATTGGGTTATTTTGCAAGATTGTATATGTTTATTAGACATTTTTCTACGCAATTTTACTTTTCGCCACAAATATTTAAGATCTCATTATACAATTTTTTGTCGATGTAGAATCCCTTTCGTATCATATCGTCTACAACTGGCTTTACTCTTTTTATGATTCCTTTTTCCTTTGCCTTTACCAAAATCCCCAGCGTGCCACTTACAACAAGTCCTAAGCTTTTTGAATGCTGTCTTGCAAGGTAATCATCAATAATACACAAATCAGCATTAATCTCTTTAGCCAAAATCATCACTTCAACTTCACCCTTATGAAGGCTTGTAGGGAAAAATTGCTTTGCCTCTTCATTTTTTATCTTAACAATTTTTATAAAGTCTTCAATTTGGCAATTTTCAACAATATTCACTTCTTCATATACACCATAAGGGATATATACATTCTCGTAAAGCTGTTTTAAAAGATCCATTCGGCCTATATTTCGAAGAATTATAATCGGTGTAGAGTTTAAAACAACTTTACGCATTTCTTATATCCTCCGCAAGTTCTTCTCCGCCAACGTAAGAAAAAATGCTTATATTAAAACCAGATAAATACTTTATGAAATCTTCCTCACTTACACCAGCAAGTCCAGCACATTGACCTAATGAAAGCTTTTTCTCTTGATAATATCTAACTGCTAAAGTTTTTTTCATCTCATCTATAAGCTCTTCTCCACTTTTTCCAAGACTTAATAATATTTCTTCAGGAATTTCTATTTTCTCTGTAAACTTCATAAAATCACCTTCTGTTTTAAACCTTATGATTATATTATATCACATATAGCTTAAGTTAGTGGAAACATAATGAAAAAATAAATATATAAAAAAATATATCCTGAATAGCTATTTTTATAGCATAATCAGGATATATTTACATATATTGGGTTATTTTGCAAGATTGTATATGTTTATTATGTCATCTTTCGTAAGTTTAACAAACTGCCCGACAGTTGTCGCCCCATTTGACGTGCATTTATCTGCCATCTCCTCAAACCTGTCATAAGGTATATTAGCTTCCTTCAGTGTCACAGGAAGACCTATATTTTTGAAGAAATCCTCAAGTCTTTTTATACCTTCCAGCGCTATCGCTTCTCTGTCGGTAAATGTCAAGTCTACATCCCAAACTTTAACGGCAAACTGGACAAATCTATCCAAGTCGTGTTTATACACGTATTTCATCCATGCTGGGAATATTATAGCAAGACCTGCGCCGTGTGCTATATCGTAGATTGCGCTTAGTTCATGCTCAATCCTGTGTGATGCCCAATCACCGATTCTTCCCGTATCCAGCAATCCATTATGTGCAATAGTACCTACCCACATCACTTCAGCTCTCGCATCATAGTCTTCAGGATTTTCAATAAGCCTTGGAACATTGTTTATCATTGTCTTAAGCGTTGCTTCACAAAGCCTATCTGTAAGATCTACATTGCGGACATTTGTAAAGTACCTTTCCATTATATGAGCCATTATATCCGCTGCACCTGCAGCCGTCTGATACTGAGGAAGTGTGTACAAAAGCTCTGGATTCATTATGGCAAATTGAGGCCTTATGAGATCAGAATGTATACCTTTCTTGTACCAACCATCTTCATTCGTTATGACTGCACTGTCGCTGGCTTCACTTCCTGTTGCAGCCAACGTCAATATTACACCTACTGGCAATGCCTTTTCAATCTCAGCTTTGCCTACAAAGAAATCCCACACTTTGCCATCGTAAAGCGCACCAACAGCGATAGCCTTTGCAGTGTCTATGGCACTACCTCCACCTACAGCCAATATAAAGTCAATGCCGTTTTCTTTGCAAATCTTTATCCCTTCATAAACCAAGCTAAGCCTTGGATTTGGTTTTACTCCTGATAATTCTATGTAATCAACACCATTGTCTTTTAGCGATTTTACGACTTTGTCGTAAAGACCTGTCTTTTTTATGCTGCCACTGCCGTAGACAAACAATACTTTTTTTGAATATTTTTTTGTCTCTTGGCCTACTCTATTTTCAGTCCCTTTGCCAAAGATGATCTTTGTCGGACAAACAAAATCAAAATTGTTCATAAAATCACACCCTCTTTTTAATTTTTCTTTTGAAATAATTATACCACTGGTTTTTTGAAAAACATATTTTGATAGTACACTACGATAACATTTGATATGTAACAACTAATATACAACTTCATATATTAGTTTTAGAACACGATCATATTTAATCGTGCTCAAAATATTCCAAACGAGGTGGTTGTTTTGCCAACTATTCAAATTAACCCTACTGACGATGCTTATATATCGCAGTATTTTCCTACTCAAAATTTCGGCAATTCTATTTCACTATTTACTGGCGAATATTTAAGGTTTGGAAATATGCCAGATGCTTACAGAACTCTATTAAAGTTTGACTTATCAGGAGCTATACCGTCTGGTAATGTGATGACAGATGCTAAACTGTATCTTTATGTAAACAGAAAAGATATGCCTGACAGCGTACTGTATCCACAGAATATTACAATCTATGAAAACTTAAATGACTTCAGTCAATCGACGGTAACTTGGAATACGGCACCTTTTACCGTCGTAACTCCTTATAGTTTTACTGTTACCGACAGCATGGTAGGAAGCTATATAGGAATTGATATAACAAACTTAGCATATAAATGGGTCTTAACACCATCTTTAAACTTTGGCATAACCATAAAGGGAATAGAAAATGTAGTTGACACTATAATAGGATATGAATCAACTAACAATGTAAATAAGCCATATCTTGAAATAACTTATGAACCATGTCCTGTATGTCCTACCGGTCCAACCGGTCCGACTGGTCCTACTGGCCCTACCGGTCCGACTGGTCCTACTGGTCCTACCGGCCCGACTGGCCCGACTGGTCCTACTGGTCCTACCGGCCCGACTGGTCCTACCGGCCCGACTGGTCCTACTGGTCCTACTGGTCCTACCGGCCCGACTGGCGCAGGAATAGCAGCTTACGGATATATTTACAACACAACTGGTAACACCGTCATTCTTGGTGGAGATGTAACATTTGACAGCAATGGACCGTTAGTAGGCATCTCTCACACAGCAGGAACTGCACCTATAACATTTGATGTCGGCGGAACCTATAGAATTAGCTATACTGCGACAGCTTCAGTAGCTATTTTGAATTCGATGGTGTTGACATTAAACGGCACTCCATTACCTGAAACGCAGTATTCTACCATTATCAATGCAACTGAACTAGTAGGTGAAGCTATAATAACAGTATCCGCTGGAGACGTATTGACTTTGAGAAATACAGGCGTCGCCTTGACTTTAGCTTCTGGAGTCGTAAATGCTTCTATCACATTGCTAAAGCTTGACTGATATTAAAAGACATCTAAGGGTTTTGTTTTGCCAACCCTTAGATGTAAATTTATTGAAATCAGATAAGGAGAATGTCTATGTGCCAAAGTATAACTATAAGTCTGTGCATGATAGTAAAAAATGAAGAACTGACATTGGATAGGTGCTTAACATCCATAAAAGATGCGGTAGATGAAATAATCATAGTTGATACAGGTTCTACTGACTTAACAAAAAATATTGCAAAGAAATTTACTGATAAAATATTTGATTTTAAGTGGATAGACGATTTTAGCGCAGCAAGAAATTTTTCATTTAGCAAAGCGACAATGGATTATATATTATGGCTTGATGCAGATGATTATGTGGAACCAGGCGATTTAGAAAAACTTATAAATCTTAAAAACAATTTTGACCCATCTATTGACTCAGTGACGATGAAGTACGTATTGACTAAAACATCAAATGGCAATCCATCTTTCATAAGCATTAGAAATCGCCTTGTTAAAAGGACGAAGGATTTTAAATGGGTTGGCGCAGTGCATGAATACCTTGAGGTCTACGGAAAAATTTACAATAGCGATATACAAATTGTGCATGGTAAAATAAAAAATACGCCCAATAGAAACATTGAAATTTACGAAAAAATGATTGAAAGCAAAAAAGACTTTTCGCCAAGAGATATGTTTTACTATGCAAATGAATTAGCCGAACACAAAAGATATACTGAAGCCGTTCAATATTACAACATGTTTATAGACTCCAAGAAAGGATGGATGGAAGATATACTGTATTCTCTCGGAAAGCTTGCTGACTGCTATGAAGCTTTAGGAGACTTAGACAAAAGGGATAAAGTGCTTTTTAAATCTTTTGAGTACGACGTACCAAGGCCTGAATTCTGTTGCAGATTAGGTTATAAATTTTTGCAGGAAAACAAGATAAAACAATCTATTTTCTGGTATGAGCTTGCGACAAAAGTAGAAAAACCTAATCAAGGCTTTGTAAATATAGCATGTTCAACATGGCTTCCACATATTCAGTTGTGTATATGCTATTATAGATTAGGTGACATAAAAAAATCATATATGCATAATGAAGAAGCGAGAAAGTATGACCCAAATAATCCTATGGTGCTTCAAAACAAAGCATTTTTAGAAAGCTTATTAAATAACAAATGATTATAAGCATAACCTGGTATATTTATTATTGTTATATCAGGTTATGCTTATATAAACTATTTAAGTTATATTGACTTAAGCATATATTTGAAAATCATCAAGGCTTCGGCTCCTACCCATCTCATTAATAAAAGCGTCAACAGCAAATTGCTCTTTTAAAATATTGTAGTAGTACATCTCCTCTTTTGACTTTATCTCAAATCCATTAGCCAATTTCTTATTTTTAACAAAATATCTGTCACTTATCTCTGCCTCTCCCAATGAATTTAAAACTTCATTTGTGCCAGTACCAATCGAAAATTTTTCTTTCCTCCTCCAAACAATTGAATCAGGTAGATACTCTTCCGCAGTCTTTCTAAGAATCCACTTTTCTGTTTTATCTTTTTCGCTTATTTTATAAGATGGCTTTATTTTAAAAGCATAGTGAATCATTTCCGTATCTAAAAAAGGCACTCTTCCTTCTATTGAATTGGCCATTGTCATCCTGTCAACTCTTTGTAAATTACTGTTGTGCAAATTTCCTGTTATACTTCTAAGTTCTGTGTGCATTTCCCAATTATTTGAGTAATTTTTTAAATAATGATAACCACCAAATAGTTCATCTGCACCTTCACCAGATAAGACAACTTTTACATATTTGCTGGCAAGCTTAGATACAAAGTATGTCGCAACAGCACTCCGTACTAAAGCTGGATCACAGGATTCAAGATAATATATAACTTTTGGCAGTATTTTCTTTATATCGTCTTCTGTATAAATTAACTCATGGTGAATTGTACCAATATAGTCTGCAACAATCCTTGCGTTTTTTATATCATTACTGCCTTCCATGCCAACTGCAAAGGAATTTAAATTCTTCTTGTACTTTGCAGCAATGGCAGCTATAAGGCTGCTATCAAGACCACCACTAAGAAATACTCCAACTGGAACATCAGCAACTAATCTTTTCCTCACTGAATCCTCTAATCTAAGCCTTAGTCCATTTACTATATCATCTGCATTTTTTATATTTATTGGATCTTGTTCTATAGAAAAATATTTTGAAAATCCATTTTTTGTCGTATATGTTTGTCCATTAGGAAATTCATTTATATCGTCTGTGACAACTTGCAGCGCCTTAATCTCCGATGCAAAAGCCAAATAACCTTCTTCTGTATAACCGTAATACAATGGCTTTATTCCTAGTGGATCCCTAGCCATAAATATTGTTTTTTCAATAGAATCATAAATAACCAGCGAAAACATGCCATCCAAGTAATTAACACAGTCCTCTTTTAATTCTTCGTATAAATGAATTATCACCTCACTATCTGTATTTGTGGCAAAATTATGATTTTTTAACTCACTTCTTAATGACTTGTAATTGTAAATTTCACCATTAAATATCATCCAATATCTTCCGTCTTCATTTTTCATCGGTTGCCTACCATTATATAAGTCAATTATAGTCAACCTATTATGTCCTAATGTAATATTTGAGTCTGAAAATATACCATGATCGTCTGGTCCACGATGTACAATTTTCTCCAACATCATCTTAACTCTATTTGTGTCGTTCCCATGAAATATACCAGCTATCCCGCACAAAAGATAATCATCTCCTTATAATCAGAATTTTTTGATATAGAATAAAATTACATCAATACCATTATACAATATTATACAGTAAAAATCTAGCCAATGAAGATATTGGTTAGCATTTAATAGTTATAAAATTTAGATTTAAAGTGATAAAAAGAACAGGTCTATTTAATGCCTGTTCTTTTTTATACTTACTCTATTTTAAACATCTTAAGCGATTCCATAAGCTCTTCTGCATACATTTTAAGCTCATTTGCCGTGCTTGAAAGCTCCTCAATTATAGCTGTCTGCTCTTGTGATGATGCCGAAATCTCCTCAGTAGACGCCGCAGTTTCCTCAGATACAGCAGCTATATCCTGCACAGCATCAACGATCTTGTTCTTATTGGCTTCTATCTCTTTTAAAGAGTCGTTCAGGCTGTTTATCATGTCTGTCACAAACTTCAAGGCTTGTATAATGCCTTCAAATATCTCTTTCGTGTTATTGACGGAATTGCTTTGCTCCATGACGATATTATTGGCATTTTCCACCGTTGCCACCGTTTCATTTACGTCATTTTGTATCTCAGATATAAGCTCTGATATGCTTTTAGCAGCAAGGCTTGACTCATCAGCCAATTTTCTCACTTCATCAGCAACAACAGCAAAGCCTTTTCCAGCCTCTCCCGCTCTTGCAGCTTCTATAGCTGCATTTAAAGACAGCAAATTGGTCTGATCCGCTATCTGCCTTATTGTATCCACTATCTTTCCTATCTGGTTTGATTTATCTCTCAAGAAAAGTGTAGATTCTCTTACTTTGTTGTTGGATTCGATGCTTTGCTGCGTCTTAGCTAAAAGGCTTTCAATTATCTCATTGCTGCTTTCCGAAATCATGTTTATGTTTGTGACTTCGTCCAAAATATTGTTGGAGTCGTTCATAGCCGTATCTATAAGCTTTCCAAGCTCCAGTGTTGCTTTTGCGCTGCTTTGAGCGCTTTCAGCCTGATTCGATGAACCTTCAGCTATCTGCTCTATTGCCCTGGCCACATCTTGCATTGTGGACGAAACTTGCTCTGACGACGATGCAATGTTATTGGAAATATTGTTTACAGATTCAGCCACATTTTTTATCTTTATGACCAATGACCGTATTCCTTCAATCATGTCATTGTAGCTTTTAGAAAGCAGTCCTACTTCATCTCTTGATTTTATATCAGTGCTAAGCACAAGCTCACCTTTTGACGCTTTCTCCATCGTCTTTGATATTTTCCTGATGCCGCCTGTCAAAGTAGAAATAAAGATAAATGCCAAAATGAGCCCAAATATGAGGCAGATAATCATTACAGTGATCATCGTATTCCTTATGGAGCTTGTATCAACATTTAGCTCCTGAATAGTCGTCGAAACGACGCCGATCCATCCAAATTCGCTTAGCTTCTTGACGCTGGCAAACTTCAACTGGTTGTTAAAAGTGTACTCCATCGTCTTATTATTAAGGGACAAAAGCTGTTTGCCAAAGCTGTACTTTGTAATCTTTGTAAACATCATAGTTTTGTCAGGATGGGATATGACAGTGCCATCACTTGTCATCAAGTAAAAGTATCCTGAATTTCCTATCTTTATGCTGCTTATGGCATCCGAAAGCTTCGATAGGTCTATGTCTATTCCGACAACTCCTGCTAAGTTTTGGTTTTCATCAAATATGGCTTTTGACATGGTTATCTCAGGTTTGCCAGACAGGATGTCCTTGTAAGGCTCAGTAGAAGCAATAGCACCTCCTGCATCTAAAGCAGCTTGATACCAAGGCCTTTTAGTGAGATCTACTCCACTTACATCTTGAACAGGGTAGATGATGGTCTTACCGTCTTTAGCTGTAAAATAAGCGTTTAATATGATCGAATTGTTGTCTTCTACACCTTTTAATTTATCCAACAAGCTACTTGAATCGCCGGTTTTGATGTAGTTTTTAAGGTCGCTGGAATTGGCAATATCATTAAGTGAAATCTCCGCGTTTTGCTTCACCATTCCAACGTAATTGTCAAGCACTGAAAGAGCCGCTTGATTTGATTTGTCTATTCTGCTTTTTAAAATTGTCTGCGCTTCATTTACAGAAAAATAGCCTGTAATGAGAAGCGGTACGACGATAAACAGGGTAACCAATGAGAAAATCTTGATCCTTATGCTTTTCACTGCCTTATCACCTCATGTATTAATTTTGCTCGTAAATTGTTTATCGGCTATTTTAACAATAATCTTAAGCGTTTTTTGTATTTTTTCTCATATCAATTCCATAAATGCCGCCATGCTGCCTGTTATACCCTTGTCCCTTCTGTAAGAGTAAAACTCATCAATATTGCAAGATGTGCAAAGGCCTGATATAGTTATGTTCTCATCTTTTATCCCACAGTTTATAAGCTCATAGTAGTTTGTCATCTCAAGGTTTAACATCCACTTTCCATCGCCTTTGTCCAACAATACATCATCTATGTCGATATTTAATCTTGATATTTCATCTGCCACATCTTTACCTACCTCATAGCAGCAAAAGCCTATAGCTGGACCTATAGCTGCAAGTATATCTTTTTTATCAGAGCCAAAAGCAGTTACCATCGTCTCAACAGTCTTAGGGCCAATTTCTTTCACTGTGCCTCTCCATCCAGCATGCGCTAATGCTATGACGTTTTTTACAGGATCTAAGAAATAAAGAGGTGTGCAATCAGCATAAAATGTCACAATGGGTATGCCTCTTTCATTGGTCATCAAAGCATCCGCGTTTTTTATATCGCTTTCCCCAAAGTTTTTACCTTTGTCAGATTCATTGACAATTCTAATGCCATCTGAATGGATTTGATTTGAAAACACCATATCGTTGTAATTGATATTTGCAACATGGCATATACGATTAAAATTTTCATACACGCTTTCTTTATCATCGTACCTTGTAAGGCTTAAGTTAAGAGAGCTGTAAGGCCCACCACTTATGCCGCCTATTCTTGTGGAAAAAAGATGTTTTACCTTCCCGGTTTCTTCAAATGCAGGTATCGTATAAAAGACGAGGCCATCTTTTTCATTTCTTTTAAATCCTATATCCACCTTAATCAAACCTTTCTATATTATTATTGTATAAAAAAAGGACATCACTGTCCTCAATTCAGCTTGCCTTTTTCTTTTTTTCTTCTTTTTTATTTATGTACTTGTCAGAAAATTTGATCATTGAAAGCATTATTAAAAAAAGCAATGCTACCGTCAGCACCCCTGCAACCGGTATAATAATAATGTACTTTTCCATCATTGACCTCTCCCTTTTTAACCTTATATATACATTATACTATAATCGTATACAAATTTGTTGACTTTTTTAAAAAAAATAATGCAGAAAATCTGCATTATTTAAGTTCTACCAGCTCATAATCTGTAGTGCCCATTCCAAGTTCTTCACCGTACTTAAATTGTATGTCCCCTCTCGTCTCAGGATGAATAGCGGCAAATTTGTCATCACCTTCATTAAGCCCTCTGCCTACATCTCCTAATGCAGAATGTGGATTTCCTGCTTGCCTATTTACAAGGTCAAAACTGGCTTTATCTATTGCAACAGGGTCAAATGACGCCAATATTCCTATATCCTGCACAATCGGTGCATCGCTCCACGGTGTACAGTCACACAATGGCGTCACATTCATTACAAAGTTCATAAAGGCTATTTTGCCTTTTTTATTCATATAGGCTCCATAGGCGTACTCTGTCATCCTCTCCACAAACTCATCCATGTCTGTTCCCCATTGTGGATTTATGGCGTCGTACTGGCACATTGTAATACATTCTCCACATCCGATGCATTTTTCAGGATCTATGTAAGCCTTGCCATCTACCAGTGATATAGCGTCTTCTGGACAATTTTTGATGCATGTCTGACAAGCAGTGCATTTTTTACCTACTTTAGGGCTTACTGTAGAATGCTGCTGCTGCTTTCCTGCCCTTGGTGCACACCCCATCGCAAGGTTTTTTATAGCGCCACCAAATCCAGCAATCTCATGCGCTTTAAAATGCGAAAGCACAATCATGGAATTGGCATTGACTATGTTAGACGAAATTTTCACCGTCTTAAAGTGCTTCTTGTTTATCTCTACTTCATCTGAATCTTTGCTCAACAAGCCATCCGCTATTATAAGTGGTGCATTGACAACAGCGTAAGCGAAACCATTTTCTATTGCTGTAATCAAATGGTCTACTGCATTTGAGCGGCTTCCCTTGTAAAGTGTATTCGAATCAGTCAAAAACGGTTTACCGCCGTTGGCCTTAACCTTGTCTACCACTTGCCTTACAAATATGGGATTTATGTATGCATTATTTCCTCTTTCTCCAAAATGCAGTTTTATTGCCACCAAATCATCCTTTTTAAAAATGCTTTTAAATCCTGCTACATCGAAAAGCCTTGATACTTTTGATGTGATACTTCCTGACGGCTTTAAAGATCTCATGTTGTAATAGTATACCTTTGATTTCATGTAAAACCACTCCTTTAATCACCAGCTAATTTGCCTCTTATCATTTTTGCTCCTTTTTTAACATAACCCAACATAGAGTTGTCCAATATCATTATAATTGCAAGGTAGACGACAGAACCTGCAAAAATGGCAGTTCCCAATGATACAGCTTCGTAAATTTTTGTATCCGGCAAATATCTCACAACAAGATTGAATGTTAAATATGCAAATCCTCCCATTATAGCAGCGCCTATAACTGCTTTTAAAAAGGAGACTAAAATTTCATATCCACCAATAGCACCTATCTTCTTTTTCAAAGAATACATAAGCATCAACGATGTCAAAGTTGCTGCAACGGAAGTAGACAATGCAAGTCCTCCTAATCCAAGGTACCTTACGATGATTAGATTAAGTCCTATATTTACTAAAACAGCAATTGCACCATTTACCATCGGCGTCTTGGTATCTTTTAAAGAATAAAAGCCTCTGCTTAGGACATTTCTAAGCCCATTGGCTGTCATACCTAAACTTAAAAACATGAATGCGATGGATGTAAGATAAGTTGATCTTTCGTTAAAGGCCCCTCTCTCAAACAAGATCCTTATAATCGGGTACCTAAATATTATAGCACCTACCGTTACTGGAATCATGATGTAGAGTATCGCTTTAACTGCTATTTTTATGCCTTTTTTAAACTCATCTACGTTATTAGCCGCAAAGTGCCTTGAGAGCATCGGATATATTACAATTGCTATTGCCATCGAAAATATGTCAAAACCTATAAGTCTATTTGCATAGTTTAAGGCTGCAATGCTGCCAGATGGCAAGTATGACGCTATCATCCTGTCAACGTAAGTGTTTATCACCTGTATTGACGTTCCAATGAGAACAGGCATTGCCAATATGATTACTCTTTTTACCCCTTCATCTTTCAAATCCAGCACAAATCTGTACCTAAAGCCAAACTTGTAAAGGACCGGAAGCTGCATTATAACCTGAATGACAGAACCTGCCACAGTTGCCACAGCTACACCATATATGCCGTATTTAGCCCCATATAAAAGTGCTACACCTATTATGATTATGTTGTAGGGTATGCCTATCATGGCAGGTACAGAAAAATGGTCAAGTGATTGCAAAACACCTGTTATGATATTTGACACTAACACAAATACCATCACAGGCATCAAAATCATCGTAAGCTTCAGTGTAGCGTGGTAAACATCACCTTTAAATCCCGGCGCCATTATTTTGACTAAAATCGGCGCCATCACTATGCCTACTGACGCAAAGATAACCGTCAATAGAATCAAAGCATTTAAAAGGTTGTTTATAAAGTCAAAAGCCTTGTCTTTTCCCTTCTTTGCAAGGTATTCAGAAAAAAGAGGTATGACTGTGGTACCGATAGATGCTGCAATTGCAGCAAACAAAACCATCGGTATGTTCTGAGCCATGTTATAAGCATCCACGTATTTTGTTGTACCAAACTTTGACCCTATGACTACCTCTCTCAAAAAACCGGTTATTTTGCTTATCAATGTTATAACCATCACAAGTCCTGCAGCTTTAGCAGTTTTTTTGACTGTTGACATTTAACGCACCTTCAATTTAATTTTTCTCCACCAGCATAAACGATATCTCAGCTTCTGCTGCCAAGTCACCATCTACCGTCGCAACGCCTTTCGCCTTTATGAGATTTAATTTTGACGAGATTATCTCAACTTCAAGCTTTAACTGATCTCCAGGCACTACTACTCTTTTGAATTTGCACTTGTTGATGCCTGTAAAAAGCCCTATCATATTATTATTGTCTTTCCCGTGCATAACGGTTATTCCACCAAGCTGAGCCATAGCCTCTACAATAAGTACCCCCGGCATAATGGGATTTCCCGGAAAATGCCCTTGAAAATAAGGTTCATTTGCAGAGACGTTTTTTATGCCTACTGCTTTTTTACCATCTTCAATCTCCAACACTTTATCAATCATCAAAAACGGATACCTGTGGGGTATGACCTCCCTAATTTCTTTATTATCTAACATCTAATCAACTCCTAATTTTGCTTTTTACTATGATTATACCATATAGGATGAAAATATGAAAATTGCACAGCTAAAAAAATAACCGCCCTGTAAGCTTAGAGCGGTTATGGTTTCATATCTTCTTTGACAATTGGTTGTACATTTCATCTGCCAATCCGATCCCTGAGTTTTGCGCTATTGACTGTGCATAGTTGTCATACATCATCGTAGTAAACACATCTGTAGCAAAGTCATCGCCAGTCAGCGGGTCCTTTGGTATCGTGTTTCTCATCTCAGTAAGCATTTGGTTTACAAATACAGCTTCCAAGTCGATACATGCCTCTTTCAACTTTTGCTTATCCTTATTGTTTAAAGCATCTTGTATCGCCTTTTGAAAATCACCAGTATTAGTGTTGACATTAAGCTGGTTTACCTGGTTTACTTCATTTATGCTGCTTACAGGATCTATGTTCATCTAAGATTTCCCCCAATTAAAAATTTATCTCCTTAAATTATTGGCAATGTTAAGCATATCGTCTGCAGCTTGAATAGCCTTTGAATTTAATTCGTAAGCCCTTTGAGCCGCTATCATGTTTACCATCTCATTTACCACTTGCACATTTGAAGTTTCCAAAAATCCTTGGCGGACGTTTCCCATTCTGCCCTGAAAATCGTCCCTCGTGCCTGGATCTCCTGATGCTGCCGTTGCCTCATAAAGGTTGTCGCCTTTATCCAACAGTCCATCTGGGTTTTGAAAATTGTAGATTCCCAAAGTCGCTACATCCTGCTGAGTCCCATCAGAGTTTTTCACAGATATGACCCCTAAAGGAGATATTGATATATCCTTTTGGGTGCTATCAAACGTTATCGGATTTCCTCCATCGTCTAAAACAGGATAGCCATTAGCAGTTGTCAAAGTTGCTGTGTTTTGATCTACGCTTAACTTAAAGCTTCCATCCCTCGTGTAGTACGTATTTCCATCAGGGCCTAATACCGCGAAAAATCCTTCTCCATCCAACGCCACATCTAAAGGATTATCTGTCTCCTGCAAGCTTCCTTCGCTAAAGTCTTTGACAATGGCAGACGGCCTTACGCCAACACCTACCTGCATGTTTACAGGCTTTCCTTGCCCGCCATTTACGTCTTCAGTCTGAAGCGTCTGATATATGAGGTCCTGAAATTCTGCCCTATCCCTCTTAAATGCAGTCGTATTTACATTTGCAAGGTTGTTTGAAATCACATCAACATTAAGCTGCTGCGCATTCATGCCTGATGCAGCAGACCACAATGCTCTTATCACTTAATACCACCTCTTTTTATACTTTTCCAACTTCATTTACGCTTTTATCGAGTGTTTCATCAAATGCAGACACTGACTTTTGGTTTGCCTCATAAGTCCTCATTGCGCTTATCATTGTCACCATCTCATCTACTGGATTTACATTTGATCCCTCTAAGTAACCTTGCTTAACTTTTGAAGTCGCCGGTACAGCTTGTCCACCTGTCGTAAAAAACAGATTGTTGCCTTCTTTCCTGAGTGTATTGTAATTTGCAAAATCCACTATGTTTAACTTATCGACAGTTTGTCCATTTACGCTTATGTTTCCTGATTCATCGACAGATATATCACCGTTGCTAAGCTGTATAGGTCCATTCTGACCTAAAACGTAGTAACCATCTTTCGTCACAAGGTATCCATTGCTATTTAAAGTAAACGAGCCATCTCTCGTGTACCTTACGCCATTTGGCGTGCTTACAGTAAAAAATCCAGAACCATCTAATGCAAAATCCAGCTTTCCATCTGTCTTTTCAATATCCCCTTCAGAGAAATTGGTGTTAAATGTCTCAACTAAAACACCGTAATCCATGGTTCCAATATTGCCATTGTAGGGCACATTGTCGCCGCCGCTTCTTGTAACCATATAATCAGGAAAAGCCATCGTTGTCACAGTGTCCTTTTTGTAGCCTGTGGTATTTACATTGGCGATGTTATTTGAAAGCACATCTACTATCTTCTGCTGTGCTATCATTCCAGATGATGCTGTGTATAAACCTCTTAACATATAAACACCTTCTTACTTGATTTTAAAAGCGTCAATGACTGTCTCATGGTCTTCCATAAATGGCAAAGACTCTAATGCCTTTCCCGTTCCTAAAGCCACACATGATATTGGATCATTTGCCAGTATAACTGGCACATCCATCTTTTCCTCCAGCAATTTGTCAAGTCCATGCAGCAGCGAACCACCACCAGTAAGCACTATGCCTCTATCGCATATATCTGCTGCTAATTCTGGTGGAGTTTTTTCTAACACACTGTGGACCAAATCAACGATGTCGGCTAACGGCTCTTCCAATGCTTCCGCAACCTCGTCTGAGCTTATATCGAAGCTTTTCGGCAGCCCCGATATAAGGCTTCTTCCCTTCACAGTCATGTACTCTTTCTTGTCTTTTTTAAGAGCAGAACCTATGTTTATCTTTATTTCCTCAGCAGTCCTATCACCTATGATGATATTGTACTTTTTCCTTATGTACTTTATTATAGCGCTGTCAAAATTGTTTCCTGCAACTTTAATGCTTTTAGACACCACTGCGTTACCTAAGGAAATGACAGCAACATCAGTGGTGCCTCCCCCAATATCTACTACCATATTGCCACACGGCTTCTCTATGTCAAGACCTGCCCCTATAGCCGCGGCTATAGGTTCCTCAATCAAAAAAGCTCTTCTGGCACCTGCATGTACTGCAGCATCTATGACAGCCCTCTTTTGAACCTGTGTCACCTCACTGGGTATGCAGATCATTATTCTGGGCCTCATTATAATTCCCCCGCCGCAGGCCTTTTGAATAAAGTATCGCAGCATTTTTTCAGTTATGTCGTAATCCGAAATCACTCCAGCACTCATTGGCCTGACAGCTATTATATCCCCCGGCGTCCTGCCTACCATTCTTTTTGCCTCATCACCTATTGCAAGTACTTTGCCTGTATTTCTATCGATGGCTACAACAGATGGCTCGTTTAAAACGATCCCCTCATCCTTCATATAGACAAGTACAGATGCCGTGCCGAGGTCAATTCCAATATCTTTTGATAAAGCAAACATCTAAACACACCTTTCTTCTGTTTTTCGACATTGTATTGGCATCCATATTCTTTATCGACACTTAAAAATAAATATTTAATAAATAAATTCGACAAATATTTCATAATTCCTCTTTTTAATATTAAATTTTATTTAGCTGATTTGTACTTTATTTTAGTAGCATTACCGCCTCTTATATGTCTTTCAGCCTTATTTTTCTCCAACACTTCTTTGACTTCTTGGTAGAGCTTAGGGTTTATATTCTCAAGTCTTTCTGTTACATCTTTATGGACTGTGCTTTTGCTGACACCAAAAACTTTTGCAGCTTCTCTTACAGTCGATTTGTTTTTTATTATATATTTTCCTATCTCCAATGTCCTCTCTTCGATATAATCCTTCAATACAAAAACCCCCTTAAGTATAGACCTTTCAATATATTTATATGCGGGGATTGTATCAATAGAATAAAATGACAAGCTTCAACGCAAAAAAATAACAGGGTTTTTCCCTGTTATCATGATAATAATCACACTGTTTTATTTGCTGAAGTATTGCATAGGATCTATATAATTTCCGTCTTTTAGTAGCTCGAAATGGACATGTGGATCTTCCGCAATTTCAAACTTAGCAGTGTTTCCAACCTTTCCTATAACGCTTCCTTGTTGTACTGTCTGTCCCACTTTCACATTGACGTTATCCTCAAGATTGCTGTAGCGGGTTATATACGAACCATTTTTTATCTCTACAGTATTTCCAAGCCTACTATCATTGTACACTTTTGTCACAACACCGCTCATTGCTGCCACCACATCAGCGCCTAAATCAGCTTTTAAATCCACCCCTTTGTGTGTTGTCCATTCATCGAGAGTCTTTGAATATGTAAGCTTCGTCACAGCAAATTCCATTATCACATCGCCATTTACCGGTTTTATCAGCGAGAAGATAGTGCTGCTTTCACTCTTTGAATTATTACTTGCTGTAGTAATGTTTGACATGGTGTTTACAGCATTATTTGGTTGTACTTTTTCTTCCACTGCCTTCTGTGTTGTACTTGATGCATTAGTTTTCACAGGCGATGGTGCACTGGTGGAATTTGTGTTTTCAACTTTCACCTTATTTTCTTCTTTTGCCGTATTATTATTCTTGGTAGTAGGGTACTCCGAAACAGTATTCTTTGTGCTGGAGTCTGTCTTCACAGTATTTTGCGTTGTACTAAGCTCTGCCATCTTCTTTAAGTTATTGTCTGTAACGTAGACAGCAGTAACTGCTACGACAACTATGCACAAAAACAAAATTAAGTAGAATCCTTTTCTGTCAAAAAACCTTGCTAAATCGTCTCTATTTATCTTCACAAAAATTCACCTCCTTTTGGTATTTTAACCAATATAATTTAATTTATACCAAAGGAGGCTTCTCGACATTTATATGGGCTTAAGTTTTTCCATCCTTTAATTTCAAAAGATCATCTGTTTTCATTATTTCTACACCTGTGTAGTAATGCTTCAATATATCTTCAAAGTTTTTGCCGTCTTTCGCCATTGCATTTGCACCATATTGGCTCATTCCTACGCCATGTCCATATCCGATCACATTTATCACCACATTGCTTCCTTTCATGCTAAAGCTAAAATTTGTGGAATTTAACTGAAATAGCTCTTGTATGTCTGTTCCTGTAAAATCTACACCGCCTATGTTCAGCGATAAAACGTGTCCTGCTTCAGTCCTTTTTACATTTTTTATGTAGCTTAATACGTTTTTTGTGCTTATATTAGCTTTAGGCGCTTTGCTCTTTATGCGGTTTACAAATTCTTCTGATGATACTGTCACAGTCGTCTTAAATTTCTTGGCCACTTCTTCCCCTGGAGATGGCACGCTTTTTAAGTATGGAAGGTTCTCCTTCCACACGTTAATGGCATCTTCCGTTTCACCGCCGCTTATGGCATGGTATACAGGATCTATAAGCACATCATTGTACACTATCACAAGACCTTTTGTGTCATTTACCGCTTTTACTATCTTGTCGTGGTACAAATTGTAGTTGTTACCCCAGCGGGATTTCATTACATCATCCGATATCCATGCCTGACAGTGCTTTGAATCTGTACATATATCGCTGCCTGGATGAAGATCACAACCTTTACCACCTAAAGCTAATTCCTTGGAAAGGGCATACGTCCTTGCAGCAACTGCTTGAGCCTTTAACGCTTCCAATTCAAAATCCGCTGGCATCTCTGCTGCCACAACACCTACAAGGTAATCCTCCAAATTCATCTTTACATCTTTGTTTTCATCCACCACAAACACATTAATCGTATTGTAATCAGCAGGTGCTTCTTCTACATTGGTCTTTAAATCTTTAAGCCCTCCACTATTTATAAGCCTGACAGTGCTTCCATGGGACACAACACTTCTTGCAGGCGCCAATCCTATTACGATTACAGTTGGCAGTAAAATAGTCGCAAAGACAATTAAAATAACCCCGTACGCAATATGCTTCATCATATCCTCCTTAAAAATAGGCTAATAAAGTATATGCTACGGGGTAAAAATTTATGAATCAGTAATTTATAACCTTCTGCACATAATCAACCGTCAGATCTTTCATCATAAAATCTATCATGCGGGATATCATGGCTGCCGCTTCTTCCCTTGTCAATGTGTCATTGGCATCAATGTTGCCGTAGTTATCGCCTTCTAATAATCCAATCTCATTTGCAACGTAAATGTCCCTTTTAGCCCATGATGGAATGCTGCTGTCATCTCTAAAGCCTGTATTGAAATTGCCTGATGGAGCAAGGTTAGAAAGACCTAATGCTCTTATGAAGATGACTGCCGCTTCCGCTCTGGTAAGTGGCTTATCAGGGCTAAACTGATTTGGCGCTGTTCCTGATATAAGCCCGGCTTGACTTGCTGCTTTTATGTAGCCGTAATTGCTGTCAGATGTGGATACATCTACAAATGGTGATACTTCTGCAGTTTTAGCCTTTGAATACCCCATCGTCTTTGGAGCAGTGTACGGCGTCAAATTTATGGCTTTTGCAACTGCAACTGTAAAATCAGTCCTCGTTATAGGAAGTTTTGGTCCAAAATACTTTGATGTGTTTGGAAAAACCTCCATGCTCATAAGCTTCAATATGTCGTCATATCCCCATGTGCCGTTTATATCCCGTACATCCGGCACCACAAGCCTCTTTTCTTGCGGCACTTCGTCTAAACTTGCGCTACTTGATCCTGTATTTCTTCCTATTACATTACCACTTCCATCAAACTCTGGCAAATCGTATGTGTACGTCATGACGTCTTGTCCAGCCTGACTTAAAAGATAGCCGCCTCTAAAGCTTATGTAGTTAGGATCATTTGTCACATATTGAAGGTCAGAGCTTACAGTAAATGATACATTCACATCGGCAGTACCGCTCCACGATATATTCGTATTGTTAGAGACGGTATTGCCTTCTATGGTGTAATTAATCTGCTGTGTCTTTACACTGCCGTAAACGTGGCTATACCCTACTGTTTTGTCAGTTATGTCTACAACAATTGTTCCGCCGTTATTGTTTAGGGTGTACACCTTTCTGCCTGCAAAATTGCCTGCAAAATAATTTACACCCGGATTTAGCGATTTAATGTCAGAGCCATTGAAATCATAAGATGACAGCCTGTAAACTTTGCCGCCTTCTGTTATGGTCTCTGAAAACCGGCTTAAAGTGGTGTTTGACTGCACTTGATTGTACTGATCCTTTGGCGTGTCCACAGTAGTAAACGTCAATGTCCTTGTAAGTTTACCGCCATCACTGGATGACAATTGATACCTATACGTTGACGTGGTGGTTCCAGATCTTGTAGACTGTGATACAGTAAGTTTTCCATCAAATACGACAGGGCTACCTGTTATAAACACTACTTCTTTGTACTCATATTCATTGGCAATACCGCCTTCATATCCGGCATCATTGGCAAAGGCGTATACTGGAATAGCCATAAACAATAGTATCAATATAATCATAATCTTCTTCATGCTGCATCTCCCCATTTACTGCTGTACAGTGACTATTATCCCTGAAGCGCCATCTCTCACTATGTAAAGACTGTCGCCACTCTTTAAGTCATTGACAGATATTACTTTGTTGTTCTTAACTATGACTGCCTTAGTGACATCTATAGAGTCTAAAGACGTATTAAGCTCCCAATTGTTGTTGAGTCCATTCCAATCCATCACATCATCTAAAGTCAAGACATTGCCATTAATGCTGCTTAACACTGCTTTAGTCACCCTGTCTGTACTCACTAAAGGCCTTAAGTTTACAGCTATTGCATTGCCGTTACTTGAAACGACGTACGCAGAATAATACGTAGAACCGCTGTACTTCTGATTTAAAAATTGACTGTACGGTACATTTGAAGGGCTGTTACCAGTATTGTCTACAATATATGTTTCATCGCCGACATAAAAAGTTTCATCGCCATTGGCAACCCACTCGTTGTTGCTTAAAGATTCATCGCCGTAATCATTGCCGCTATAATAGTAATAGTTGCCAAGCGTTATGGAGTCTGACGTGACAGTTATAATATTTCCTTTAGCGTAGTAATATCCTGATGGAGCATTTGTATCCAATATTGATATGAAGTTTGCCCCGCCACCTCTTGCAAACGAAATATAAGCTTGGCTTACCTTAGACAACTGGTCTTTTGGCACCAAAATCCCATCATCCAGTATGATAGTGCCGTCATTGACGCTTACCTGACGATTGTCACTTAGTGTCACTGTCAAAGTGTTTCCATCGTACGATATGTTGCCAACGTAGCTCATATTAAATCCATTTTGTATAGATACGAGTGTTGCAGTATCTGTGCCATAATGGTCTTCCACCATTATGTATGCATCATATCCTTTGTACTTGCTAATATCGCTTACAGGTATCTTTAGACCATTAAGGTAGACTGACGCACCATCAATGCTGTACATAGAATAGTCAGATGATGTATTCCACTGGCCTTGCCTATATATTTGGACATTTTTAAGCTGTATTTTGGGGTTAAATCCAGAAACCCCTGATATGGTCCCTCTTATGACTGCAACAGCTTTATTGTAGTCCCCTTCTAAAAACACCTCATCAGGTGTATTGGAACTTATGCTGCTGAAATAAAGCTTTATATACTCTCCGACTTTCAAATCTCCTACGCTTAGGGACCCACTTCCACCTTCAACAAGCATATCAACATTTGCCGTATACGTATTTCCATTGTCCAATGTTATTGAAACTTGGCTGTTATTCGTCTCTATGTCGGCTATTTTTCCGCTGTCTTGCTTATCACCAAGATTGACCTGACCATTTCCGCTTAAATCGGTGTACGCAACATCTATTCTTGTGGCTGTGCTGCCTGAAACAGTCACTTTAACCGTCTCCCCGTACTTTAAGTCGCTTATAGATGCATCCACCGAATTCATGGTAAGTTGTGTATTGTTGTTGTAGTATATTATATAGCTATTTCCACTGTCGTCTATGAGCCTAAAGCTTCCTTGCCAAACAGCATCGATGGTACCGCTTAAAACCGATGAAGACGTGCTTTCTGTCTCTGCAAATACCACATTGCTGCCATTTGTGTAATATGTGATTCTGTCGCCACTTGTGATTAATGAAGATAATCCTGCAACACCGTTTTTCAAAACTGCGAAGTCGTAATTTGCACTTTGAGAGTTTTCAGAAACCAATGCAATATCTTGTCCACTGTCATTTTTGATTTCGTAAGTGTACCTCATGCCTCCATTTACACTGTCTTTTTGTACGCTTTCAACATACCCCATATCCTTTGTGTACCCCATCATTGTATATGAAACATTGAAAGCCCTGCTTAGCACAGCAGTCATCTGTTCCCTCGTGATATAATCATTTGGACCAAAATAGCCATTTGAATAGCCCGACATTATTTTCGACTCAATCGCCGCTTCTATGTACGGCAATTTGTCTGCATCGAATAGGCTGCTGTCTTTGTATGAGTAAACGTACTGTGCGTCTTTTCCATAGACAGGCGTCAGATTTATGCCTTTAGCGATCCAATTGGCTATCTCCTGCCTTGTGGCATTTTTCGTGAAATCCAAAGACTGCTCCTGCTTTGACAGAAGCCCTGTATTTTTAGCAACGGTTATCACACCTTGCGCCCAGCTATCTACCGTACCGCTGGAAGTAGTTCCAGCAGCACCCGGTACTCCGCCAGATGCACTGTTTTGAGCCACTTGCACATCTTTCTCTTTCCCCATAAGCCTTAATATCATGGCAAGTGCTTCTTCTCTTTTTAACTTGTTTTTTGGATAATAAAGTCCACTTCCATTGCCTCGTACTACAGACAATGCTGTCATTCTCATTATATCGCCTTTTGCAAAGCTACTATATATATCGCTGTAAGACATGTTTTCAAAAGTAGCTGTTGCGTTGTTTACTCCAGTATAAACCGTTGAACCATAAACGGAAGCAAACATCAAGATGGATAAAATTGAAATCACTGTGATTGTTTTAATTAGCCTCTTCATACCACATACCTCATCATAAATTAGAATCAACTACCGCATATCTTCCAGTGTATAAAACATACCCTGAAACGTAATGCAAAACAGGATCTACGTATTGGTAGTAAGTCGTGCTGCCATCAAAGTTTTTTAGTGACAGTGAACTACTTTTTGCTCTATTGCTGTAATAATTCATCGCTATATTTACAGCCTGTCTAAAGTTAGTCATATGTGTCACAAGGCTACTGCTTATCTCATCATAATTTATCTGATATACATCAGATACAATCCCACTGGATTTTCCAAGGCTTTTGTTTAAATCATCTATCACTTTGCCATCCAGCAATTTGACAGTAATCCTGTCTATGTCGGATGTAAGGTTTAAAGCCTGAGGTGAAAAGTTTATGCTGAAATTTGGAGTCCTTACAACGATGCTGCCACTTTTGCCGCTAAAACTTTTTGGGACATTCACAATCCAAGTATCTGTATTTTTGTATTTATATCCCGTCAAATCTACAGTGTATGTGCTGGAACTTGCAGCATCATTTCCAAGCACAATGTAGACTACACTGCCTGACGCGTTTATAGATGTATTGCCTATGACATCCGGCACACCAGTATCGTACTTTGAGTTAGTTGAAGAATCAGTGTATGCAGATGCATAAGCAAAGCCGCTGTTGCCTTTATCGTTGATAGGCCTTAACTCAAAATTGTAAAGAGTGTTAGGGCTTAAACCATCGACGTAATACTCCAGCTTGTCTGTTGATGCGATAAATGAATAATTTGTGTCAGTGCTTCTTTTACCGTATATTTCATATAAATTTGCGCCATTTACAGCATTCCAGTACAAATGTATCGCGTGATCATTTCCGTAAATCGTCTGGGCGTAAAATCCGGATGGATTGTCTGGCGCTGTCTGAACATACGTAAATCCCCCTGACAGCACAGCATCTGCGTAATCCGGATTCAATATCCTTACATCTACCTTTCCAGCAGTATGCTGTGGCGTGACTACAGTTATAGTGGTGTAATTATTGACAACCACTGACTGCGCCAATGCATCTCCAAAGTAAACGAGAAGTCCTGTTTTAAAATTGTCACCGACAATCGTTACGGTATCTCCTCCTCTTGTAGATCCTGTATTAGGAGTTATAGATGTTATAACAGGGTTTGCACCTGTCTTCACATAAGTAAATGCACCTTGCATTGTGGTACTTGCTCCGTCATCTACGTTGTACACCGTGACATCTATCGGCACATTAAGTAGACTCGGATCGCCTGCCGGCGTCTTGACAACTATTTCTGTACTACTGTTTGATACGACAGTAGCTTTATTGCCTTCAAAGTACACCGACACATTGCTTCTAAAGTCGCTGCCAGTTATTGTGACAGTTGTACCACCTGCAATACTTCCTTTAGATGGGTCTACTTTAGTTATGGCAGGATTTGAAACAGGTGAAACATACTCAATATTTGCTGTAGCCGTACCACCATCCGGATTTACAATCTTTAATGTCTTTATACCTATATCGCTCATCGCTGGTGCTACAAATTTTATTTCACTGCCGCTTACTACAGTAACATTTGTCACTTCTACATCATCAATGTAAACTTTCGAGCCAGGTCTTACAAGAGTGTTGCCATCATATATAGGTACAGCAAAATTAGAGCCTACGACAATAACGTGCGTCGTACCATTTACGTTGACTTTTGGAGGTACAATACCGTTTATTGTAGGTTTAGATTGAACGTATGTAAAACCATTGTCAAGATATCCTATGCCTGTGTCGTAGTTTACGACAGATACCCTTACAGGTCCCGGCACATTTGGAGGCGTCACAACCTTCAACGTGCCATAGTCTACGTATATTACCTTTGTGGCTTTCACATTGCCAAAGTACACGTCAGGCCCTATAGGGTTCCCATCGCTGTCTTTTAGGATATTGCCATTTTGATCTTTTGCTATCCTAAAATCTTGACCTGTTATAGTGACGGTGTCGCCGCCATACGTAGAACCTGTATTGGGATCTATCTTCGTTATGACAGGCAAGCTATTTGGAACGACGTAAGTAAATCCAGCCTCACCACTGTGAAGACCATAAGTATAGTTACCACCATCGTAGTTTATGACTGTGACGTAAGTCATTCCCGGATTCCCTGGAGGCGTCATAGCCTGTATGGTGGTGCCGTCAGAACTTACAGTAATGTTCGTGGCAAGTTTTCCACCGATGTAGACTTGTGCTCCACGCCTAAAATCGCTTCCCGTTATTGTTATTGCAGTGCCGCCGTTTACAGTACCTTGATCTGGCGTTATGGACGTTATGACGGGACTTGATTCAGGAACAAGGTAGTGGAACTTCTGCGGCGATTTTGCTGTAGCCGTATCAGGGTTTACTACGGTTATGTCGTACAGTCCTGTGTACTGCAGATCTGGCACAACTGCGGTTATGGTATTCTGATCTATTACGTACACATCATCCATAACTGTATTGCCTATATAAACTGTTGCGCCATCGCTGTCGCCTATTTTTCTTGAAAAATCACTGCCAAAGATGTACACAAGTGTCCCTTTACCACCGTAATTGGGAGATACACTGGTTATCTTTGGGTTCGTTTCAATAAGCAAGTATTCAAATCCATTCTGCAATGATGCCGTACCACCATCCGATGGATTTATCACCTGCACTATCTTTTGCCCCAATGTGCCTGCAGGTGTCACAGCATTTATTACAGTATTTCCCGATGTGACGCTTGTAACATTAGCCTGTACGCCATCGATGGTGACAATGCTTCCCGTTTCAAAATTGCTGCCTGTAATAGTAATCTGTGTACCGCCTTTTGTGGGACCTTTATTAGGATTGACAGAAGTAATCGTTGGGGTCTTCTGAGTATCTTTTATTTCAAAGCCGTTTTTAAGGGTAACCGTGCCGCCTGCTGTGCCATTTTCCCCATCGTAGTTGGTAACCGTCACATCCTGCCATCCTATCGGATAAGGACTTGTCGTGACAGGCACTATCGCCTTTATCTGTGTCCCTATGTTTAACTTCTTGCCATCTATGATGTTGCCGCTATTGTCCGTAACACTTATCACTTGCAAATTTATGTTTCCTATCGTCACCGTAGGGTACACTGGAACGTATACGCCATTTTGCACAGTTTGCCCCACGTAGAAGTCTGTCCCTGTTAGTGTTATTAAATTTCCTCCATACTTAGAGCCAAAATTTGTAAACACATTTGTGATAGTAGGTGCGGTATAGTAATAATAGCCATTTGTCATCGTCGTAAACCCGCGATTTTGATCCGCATCTTTATTTACGACTTTCACATCTACATAGCCAAGAGCGCTGCTTTTTGGCGTTACAACAGTTACTATCGACCTATTGCTGGAATCAATAGTCAAATCTTTTACAGTAGCCAAGACGCCACCAAAGTACACGCTGACACCTGGCCTTATGTCAAATCCTTGTATTGTGACAGTATCGCCGCCTGCTCTACTGCCGCTATTTGGGGATATGCTTAATATTTGAGGATTTGAAGGAAGCGGATTGTACGTAAACTTCTTAGCCGGTGAGCTTTGCTCGGAGTACTGCATAACGACATTTCCATTAGAATCCATAATCGTGGTTTCAACTGTCACTACTACATCAACAGACATAGGCTGTCCTGGCGGGTTTAAAGTAATACTTGGAGATAATACTTTCAAAATCTCCTGTCCACCAGATGGAGCAGAAACGCCTTCTATCACAGCTTTATTGCCACCAAATGTCACATAAAGCTTCCTTACCCTTGTGCCTACTACATTTTGCCCTGTCACAGGATCTGTGTAGGTGTAGCTGCTGTTAGTGTATGTTATCTCCGTATTATCTGGATTTGCGGTGTATGTGGACGGATCGTCGCTTCTCTGGAAGTTGTATCCCCAGATAGTCACATCTGTACTGCCATTTTCATATCCGCTGTATGGATTCATGTCTATTGCCACAAGGCTGTCTTGAACAGCAAGGTAGAAGTACCCGTTTTGCTCTGTCACAGTGTATCCTGTAATAGGGTCTACTATGTCTACATTCACAGGCCCTGACTTTGAGTAAGGTGGAGTTGTAACCTGTATTGCGTCCATGTTGTTTGTAAGGCCAGGCAAACTTACCATTTGAACGTTTTGCCCTTGAACACCACCAAACTTGACAATAAGGTCCTGCCTTAAGTTTTGACCGACTATGATGACCTTCGTGCCGCCGGATACTGTGCCAGCATTTGGAGTTATGCTGTCAATAGTTATGATAGAAGGCGTAGGAATTATTTGGAGTGCGTTTACCAATGTGACTGTCGCACCATTTGATGCAATGATGTCGATGTTTTGATATGGCAATGTGGTATCCTTTGGAGCAGGCACTACTACGCTCATCTCGGTATCGCTTACCACCGTAACATTGCCGCTATTTACAAGGTTTTCTCCAACGTAAACCCTCATGCCACTTCCCAATGTGGAAAAGCCATGGCCGTATATCGTTATAGTATCGCCTACAATGGCTGTATACTTTGATAAACTTGTTATGTCTTGATTGACTGCAGATAGATTTGTACTGTATGTATTTGATTGACCGCCGTATACATTTGTAACGTTAATGTTATATGTTGTGTAAGGATCGATCCTTATGCTGGAAGGTATATCTGAAATCAAGACAGAGCCACTTTGGGACACCACATTTGACGTCTCACCGTTTATATTGCCTACAGCTATATCGCTTAAATTGCTGCCTTCCATTCTTATGTACGACTGTGGCTGCGATATACCTGTCACATTGCCACTGGAGTCCCTCGTCACAGTCTTATAGTTATCCAATGCTGCACTTTGTATATTAGGATTGTCGATGTATGTGAATCCGTTAGGTATTGCTGCACTTTGCCCATCGCTTCTATGGGCGATAATCATGTAAGGCTTATTCAATAAAAGGCCTGCAGTACTCATTGTAGGAACCTTTGCGTATATCTTGCTTTCATTTACACTAAGTATGGTAAGCTTCGTGTTGTCCGAAATAGAATCGATGTAAACCGCATCAATTTGAGATGTCATGTTTCCTGAGCTGTCAAATGTCATAAAAGCACTGCCATCTATCTCTATGGCTGTTGATACATCATAAGGACCTTTGGCAGGGGATGCCATAGTGCCATTATACCGCAATGACTCTACAGAAGTTATATTAGGTGGATTTGAAGCATAAGCTTTCGACATATTTCCTGGGAAAAATGAAAACAAAATGACAAATATCAACAATAGCGACACAAATCTCTTCATCACACACGCCCTCATTTCATCAGATACTTTATGTAAATAAATCTATTACAAATGAAAAACTATATAATCCAATATTTATATCGGCACTTTTCTTTGAAATTTTATAGTTGAAAGCATAAAAAAAACGCTGCAATAAATGCAGCACACCATATTGGGTTGGGGGTGCAGAATATAAATTTAATTATGGGGAAAAGGGGAATCATTCTTACATGTCATATTATATTACAACAATTTGTCGAAATAAATAGGTCTTAAGACCCAATTAATCCAAAATTTAATCAATTATTTGTAGTTTTTTTCTTCAAATCGGCTTATTTTCAGCATTCTGTAAAAGCGGATAAAAAAATATTTTTCGACAAAATATATTAACATACAACAAAATAACAAAGGAGGCAGTGAAATGTCAATATTAGAAATAAACTTTGTCCCTGTAGGAACAGGAAGCGCTTCTTACTCAAGTTTTGTCCAAGAGGCTGTAGAACTTTTAAACACGAGAGGCCTTAAATACACCGTTACACCTACATCGACAGTAATCGAAGGAAATACAAAAGAACTTATGAAAGTAGCAGAGGAAATTCACAACATACCATTTAAAGATGGGGCAATGAGGGTTGTGACAAACATCATGATTGACGAAAGGCGAGATAAACCGGATAACATGGAAAAGAGAGTAAGTGAAGTAATCAGTTGATAGAATAAGCGCAGAAGCGCTTATTCTATCTTTGTTATGGCTTTTGTCAACTCATTTATAGAATTGGTCAAATTATCTATCTTGCCTTCTATTCTAACTAATAGGTAAATGCTTACTACTATTGGAAACCCAAGATTGGCGATACCTGCAAAGATCTCATTCATGATAACCCTCCTTTACATATTTACAATTTTACAATGCCATACTTGCATAAAAGCCATGGAATTGTTCAATAAATATTAAAAGCGGGGTTGCCCCCGCCGTATTATTTGACTGCAAATTCTTTTTCGGTTGTAGATACAAGGCTGGCGCTAACTGCTTCTACCAGTTCACCGCCATTTGTGTCAAATATGTTTTTTGAGATTATAGTATCCATAGCTGCTTTAACTTGCCCATCGGTAAGCGTTTCAAGTGCGTTATCCACATTTATTCTGAAATTGCTGCCAAGCTTATTTTTGAAGTTCATCTGAAGCTGTACCGCCACACTAAAACCTCCTTTCCTCAATAATCAGTTTAAATTATTACTCTTGCGCCAGGTCTACTTGGTTTATGCGTGTCACAGATTTCACAGGATATGTTTGAAGGCCACTTAAAACTGATGCCACATCCATCACATCCTGATCAAGGGCAGAACTTTTAATGTTGTTGTAAGTCCTGCTTCTTATGACATCGACGCCTCTCTCGTCTTTTCCAGTGATGTATGATATGGAAAGCCTTGAGGCCTGTGGTGTAGATATAACTGCCATTTTAACACCTCCTTTTAGTTTTTACACTTATAATATAGAAAAAGCGAAAAAATCTTACCCATAAAAAAACAGGAAATTATCATAAAGATAAGTTCCTGTTTTTAATGTATTTACTTTGCCAGCTCGTATATGGCACGGGCGTATATCTTAGCGTTTAAGACGAGATCGTCTATCTCAATGTACTCATTTGCCTGATGGTCAAGGTCTGGTTTGCCTGGGAAAATCGGTCCAAATGCCACCATATTTTTCATCTCTTTAGCGTAGGTTCCACCGCCAATCGACAATGGCTCATCTTTTCTTCCTGTCACATCCTCATAGACTTTCATAAGGGTCTTTATGAGGAAATGATCTTTAGGGAAATAAAGCGGCGGCTGATGCATCATGTTTTCTACTCTCATGCCGTGTTCACTTATCTTCGCATTAAATGGATTCATCAAGTCTTCGTACTTATATGTCACAGGATACCTTATATTTAAACCTATTGAGCCTTTCTCCTCGTCAAAATTGATAGTGCCTACGTTAAACGAAAGCTCACCTGTATCATCCTTTAGGTAAACTCCAAATGTCTTGCCATCTGTCTCAAGTCCGACGTTTTTAGCGAAAAAGTCTATGAAATCTTTCACATCGTCTTCAGCTTGATATATGACATTTAAAAACATCAAAAGCTGCATTATCGCATTCTTCCCAAGGTGCGGAAGACTGCCATGAGCTGATACGCCGCGGGATTTTACTATAAGCATGTCACCTTCTACTTCGCTGTCTAAATCAAATCCTGAAACATCCTTAAACCTCTTAGCTTCATCATGAATAGCTTTTCTCTTGTCTTCATATTTTACATAAATACCGCATTCACAGTAGTCTGGCACCATATTAGGTCTATTGCCGCCTTTTATATACTTAATAACCATATCTTGAGACTTCTTTTTAAAATCCTTTACTACTTCAAACATGGTGATGCCTTTTTCTGCGTATATGACTGGATAATTGGCATCTGGCGTAAAGCCGATTGACGGTGATTCATCATGTTTAAGGTAGTGCTCTATCTCTTTAGAGCCTGTCTCCTCATTCGTGCCAAAAAGTATCCTTACTCTCTTGTTTAATTTAAGCCCAGAATCTTTTATGGCTTTTAATGCGTAAAGAGCAGCCATTATAGGTCCTTTATCGTCTGTTGCCCCCCTGCCGTATATTTTGCCATCATGGATTTCGCCGCCATAAGGTGGATAATCCCAGCCGTCCCCTTCAGGCACTACATCCAGATGCCCTAAGACGCCTACCATCTCATCGCCTTCACCGTATTCTGCATACCCTACATATCCGTCTACATTTTTCGTCTTGAAGCCCAGGCTTTTAGCTATGTCTAAAGCTAATTCCAATGCCTTTGCAACTCCTTCGCCATAAGGCATCCCCGGCTTCACGTCCCCCTCAGTGCTTTTTATCTTGATGATTTCTTGCGTCGACTTGACTAAGTCGTCTTTTAAAGCATCTACATACTGATCTAATACCATAAAAAGCCCTCCTATTTATTTACTTTAATTACATTATAGTCCCTTTTTAAAAAGAAATAAAGCAATACGAGTTAAACTCGCATTGCCTCAAAAGTCATTCGTCATCCCTTAAAGCTCTTAAATATTTATTTGCATACCTTCTGTAAAGAAGGAGAGCTGTCGCTGAGAAAAATACAGGCCCAATTATCATCCATATAGTGGACGTATAGTCACCTGATGTCATAGGCTCTATAATGGTGAAGAAATTAGCAAAACCTACCGTAGCCGCACTTAATATAGTGACAGTCATCACCATTCCTTTGCTTTTAAACACTTGATATCCTTTCTTTATGCTGCTTTTGCCTTTAAAATAAGGATATGCGATGATTAGGAACATATAAGGCAGCGTCATAGCAACATTAGCCATCAAAACAAGCCTTGTGAAGAATACCTTCGCAATATCTCCACCAAATGACACCAAAAATATCATAGCCACCACGATGCCACACTGAACCCATATAGCTACCTTTGGTATTCCATCCTCAACGTAACCTATGTTGGATGGCCACAGCTCTTTTGGAGTACCTTCTACAAGCTGTTTAAGTGGCGCATAAGCAAGTGTGAAAAACGCTCCTGTAAGCGCTAAAAACATGGATATGCCTACGATCCTGGCAACCCAATTTCCCAATGAAATAGATGCTGCTTGTCCCATGCCTAAACTTGTCCCTAACTGATAGCCAAGATTGTTCATTATCACGTACGCAACATTGGCTAAGTTTATCTTGTCAGAAGACAAAACGTCTTTCCAATTTGTAAAAATGCCGATTAAGAAAATGCCTAATGAATAACCTACAGCTATTATTGAAGCGGCTATCATCATACCTCTCGGGAATGTCTTTTCAGCATTTTCCGTCTGATCTACAACACCACCCACCACTTCTGTGCCGCCGTAAGCGAAAATCGCGAACACCACGAACGACAAGACAGAAAGCGGTGTTGCATAAGAAGGATTTGGCGATGTCACAAACGAACTAATTCCCGTAATCGGCTCTTTAAACTTTCCACCTGTAGCAATAAACACTATCAAAGAACCAAGTAGAAGAACAACGTTTAGCAAAAGCACAGCCGTACCACCTACAGATGCAACTTTTGAAACGCCGCTTAACCCTTTGCTGGCTACAAAAGTTATGACGATGATAAGGATAATTCCCAACATTCCCAGCGTCTGTGTAGAATTAAGCCCTAAAAAGTGAAGCTCAGATGTCTTATCGCTCCCAAATATGGCATTTGAAAGCGGAATCCAAATCGTAGAGCATATGTTTACAAGCCATACAACATACGATGCGTACCACATAAAAGTGCCTGTAAACGCAAAAAGTGGCCCTACGGATTTCTCCATCCATGTATAAATACCACCGCTTTCTTCTTTGAAAGCAGCGCCATACTCAGCCATCATAAATGCAAATGGGATGAAAAATGTAATGCCTGATAAAATATACCAAGGAATAGCGCCGTATCCCATAAGGTAAAACGATCTGGGCATGTTTGTAAAACCAAAGACAGATGTAAATATCATTAAAATCAATGATAATTGGGATAACTTCTTTCTAGCATTTTCTTTTGTTGTCATCTGATTCCTCCTTTTGTTTAATTATTAAATTATTTTAATACATTTATTATAATTTAAACTTGCGATTTTTGCAATATTTAAGCATTTTCCAGCATTTCTCATATTTCTTTCTCTAAATATGAGATGATTAAATCAAAATACTTTTTTCTTTCTCTTTTATTGTTGACATCTGAAAGCCCAATATTCTCTAAAAACAAAATATCATCGCCTGTTCTCACCTTGTAGTGTAGACATGATTTATAAAGGATTTCTTTTAAACTTTTTGTAAGTTTCAAAGAAGAAAAAATCTTTTCCATCAGCTCAAGTTCTTCTTTTTTGAAAAAACTGCCGTCAACTTTTGCAAACTCCTCAGCGCTTTTTATAAAAGCATCAATCTTCTCCACATTGTTTTGAATAAGCTTCAAAACATCATCTTTAGAAACCGTATCAATACCAACTCTATCTGAAACCACCTTAATCAAAAAAATCCTGTGCTGCTCTACATACTTTGATGCAGAAACATAAAAACCGCTGGACTCCATATCGCACAGTTCTTCCTCTAAAAGCTCTTGACTTGAAAGAGGCTTATCAAAGGTCTCTATAGAGCATTCTTTAAGATCGTGATTCAAAAGGATGTCTGGATAATAGTCTCTCCCTGTTGAAGCATCTTTTATCTTATTGATAAGATAAGGTGTCCCAATTTGAAATCCATCTTTCGCACCACAAATGCCCACATTCACCACAATATCACCATCATCAGGCGGTATCTTAGCTAAAAGGTGTGATGTTGCTGCAGCACAATTAACCTTGCCAACGCCTGTTATTATCAATCTCATATTATCGCTTTTAAAAACTTGATAATATCTTTCGTCCACGTCCTTCTTCAAATTGTAATAATCTATAATAGGCTTTGCCTCCACATACATAGATGCAGATATGTAAACCATGATTTCTAAGCTCCTTTTCTAACTTTTCAAAATGCCTATAATATTATAATTCTTTTGCTGTGACTTAACAAATAAATTCTGATTTTATGCGGGAGGTGCATTCCCGTCTTTTTCATTTATTCAAAAATACTACAACAAAAAAGTGTACATAAGTACACCTTTCAATCGACTCTGTATATGATTGCCCCAAGACTTCTAAGCTTATCCTCGATGTTTACATAACCTCTGTCTATATGGTACACATCGTTTATAATGGTCTTTCCATCTGCTATAAGTCCTGCTAATATGAGTGCAGCTCCAGCTCTTAAATCTGTTGCCTTCACTTCTGCACCTGATAAATGATCGATGCCTGTTACGACTGCGGTTCTTCCTTCGATCTTTATATCCGCGCCCATCCTTTTTAATTCATCTACATGCATAAATCTGTTTTCAAACACTGTCTCTATGATTACACTGGTACCTTTTGCTCCAGCCATCATTGCCATCATCTGAGCCTGCATGTCTGTGGGAAAGCCCGGATACGGCAGTGTCTTTATGTCAACTGCTTTATAGCTTTCACAACCTCTTACCCTGACGCCTGTGCCTTCCTCATACACTTCGATGCCACACTCAGTCAACTTGGCAATTATAGGCTTGACGTGATCGACTATGACATTTTCGATAAGTACATCACCGCCAGTCATGGCAGATGCAACCATGTACGTGCCAGCTTCAATCCTATCTGGTATGACAGTATGCTCTGTAGCTTTAAGCTCTTTCACGCCTTCTATCCTTATGGTGTCTGTGCCAGCACCTTTTATGTTAGCTCCCATCTTATTGAGAAAATTGGCAAGATCCACTACTTCCGGTTCTTCGGCTGCATTTTCAATGGTAGTAAGCCCATCTGCAAATACAGCAGCCATCATGATATTTTCCGTAGCGCCGACGCTTGGAAAGTCCAGATAAACCTTTTTGCCTACAAGCTTTTTAGCTTTTGCTTCCACATACCCATGACCTATGTCTATCTCTGCACCCAGCGTCTGAAATCCCTTTAAGTGTAAGTCTATAGGTCTTGTCCCTATGGCACAGCCACCCGGCAGCGATATCTTTGCATGACCCAATCTTGCCAGAATAGGCCCCATCACAAGGAAAGATGCTCTCATCTTTTTAACCAGTTCATACGGTGCCTCCACATCTTTTATGTCCACATTTATCTTAAGCTTTCCATCCTGAAATGTACATTTGGCACCTAAAAACTTTATAAGCTCTATCATCACATTCACATCTTTAAGCTCTGGCACGTCATCTATAATTACTTCTCCTTCTGAAAGCAAAGATGCTGCGATGATAGGCAAAACAGAATTTTTCGCTCCACTTACCTTTACAGTGCCCTTTAGCGCAGGGCTACTTTCAACGATAATCTTCGTGTATACCACCCTCTATTGTTAATATTCCATTGCTATGACAGGTGTTGCCAGCCAAATATATGTTTTGTCATCGTAACTGCTATACCTTACTGCAACGTTCAAATTTATTTTTTCACTGCCCATCTCAATATATTCCTTAATTTTATTTGTGTGAGCAGAAATACTGACTAAATTTTCATCATTTAATCCTTCTATTTTCGAAGCATCCGTATCCTTCATCACTTCTTCTAATATACTACTTATTTTGTCCTTATTCAACTTTCCATCGTATGTACCGACTAAGCACGTAGCAATCTCTGGAGTAAGACTTAAACTTGAATACGCCTTTTTGATTTTTTCATTCTCATTGACAACATCCTTGTTTCCATTAAGCAAGTATTCGTCTATTAAAATGTACGTTTCATTTGCCCCACTGTTTTTGACGCTTTGTACGACAATCGAAATTTTTTTGTCTTTAGCGTCGTATTCCGCATCGTACTGTCTGAAATTGGACTGATCAAGTTTCGAAACTTTAACCATTTTATCGTCAATTTGCAACGATTTTATAACATTTTCTACAGTTTTATTCATTTGGCTCAAAGGCGTAAAATCGGAACTCAACTTAGCCCACCCGTTGATATTTGCGTACTGGTACGATGCTCCGCTTTTTGCAAAAGCTTCTTCTATAACTGAAACATCATTGCCTTTTGCAGAAAACGCATCCATCTGAGAGTTCAACATAAAAAACACCACTATTACTGTAACAGCAATCAATGATAACTTATTAAACATATTCATTCCTCCAAAATCGAAATAAAAGTGGGCGGTATCATACGGTAAATTCACAAGGGGGATAATAAATTCACCATACGTTCCGCCCAACCTAATATAATTATTGACAATTTTAATGTATTTATACATAAAAACATCTATCAATTTAAAGATGGATGTTTAAACTCCTTAAAGCACTTTATAATTTTTAAAGGCAGCTTCATAAGCTGCCTCTAAATTCATCTACTTTTTCATCTGTCATGCCAAATGCGTATTTTATGGCTTGCACAATGCGCCTTGATGCATTGCCATCCCCATATGGATTTACTGCATTTGCCATCTTGTCGTATTCATTTTTGTCTGTAAGCAGAAGTTTTGCTTCACTGTACACTCTTTCAAAATCCGTCCCTATTATCTTTACAGTACCTGCTTTAACCGCTTCAGGCCTTTCTGTAACATCCCGTAAAACCAAGACAGGTTTCCCCAATGATGGCACTTCTTCCTGAAGTCCTCCTGAGTCTGTCATAACCATGTAACACCTTTTTAGAAGGTTGTGCATCTCGTCTGTATCGATTGGATTAAGCAACAAAACATTGTCAAGGTTGTCAAGGATGCTAAGTACCGTATCCCTTACGACGGGATTTTTGTGAACTGGGTATATGATGTACGTATCCTTAAAGTCAATGGCTATTTTTCTCAATGCATTACATATATTTTCTAATGGCAAACCCCAATTTTCTCTGCGATGTGCCGTAACAACGATGACTTTCTTGTTTCTGTAGTCAACCTCATTTAACCTGTCATCCCGAAAGATGTAATTTTCCTTTACAGTGTATTTCATGGCATCTATGACGGTATTGCCTGTAACAAATATGCTGCTTTCATCTACGCCTTCTTTTAAGAGATTCTCTTTTGCAGTCTGTGTCGGTGCAAAGTGCAAATCTGACAATACTCCTGTAAGCTTTCTATTCATCTCCTCAGGATACGGAAACCACTTATCGAAAGACCTTAACCCTGCCTCCACATGGCCTATCTTTATCTTTTTGTAAAAAGCCGACAAAGCAGCAACAAAAGTCGTAGTGGTATCGCCGTGAACCAAAATCAAATCAGGTTTTTCCTGCCCTAAGACATCGTCAAGCCCTCTTAAGACAGATGATGTTATGTCAGATAATGATTGGCTTTCTTTCATAACGTCAAGGTCATACTTAGGAATGACATTAAAAAGCCTCAGCACCTGATCAAGCATGTCCCGGTGCTGAGCTGTAACGCACACGACTGTCTCTATTCCATCGGCACACTGAAGCTCTTTTACAAGCGGTGCCATCTTAATAGCCTCAGGCCTTGTGCCGAAAATAGGCATTACTTTTAGCATGTCTTCAGCTCCTTATATTTACACATTCATGTTTTTAGCTTTGTGCCCATAAAGTCCCATCTTGTCTGCTCCCCACAAAACAGCTAAGATGGCAACAATCAATATGATGTAGCCTTTTGCACCATTTGTGGAGGATATAAGTATCGCGCTTAAACCTAAGAACAAACTTACACCATACATGACAAAAACTGCCTGTCTCTGCGAAAGGCCCAGCGCTAAAAGTCTATGGTGCAAATGCCCTTTGTCTGCCTCCATGATAGGCTTTTTATTGGCTAACCGCCTTATTATTGCAAATATCGTGTCAAACACCGGAACGCCTAACGCTAATATGGGAACTGCAATCGCAATGGCGGCAGCAGATTTTACTGCACCTTGGATAGATACCGCCGACAGGATGAAGCCTAAAAACATGGCGCCAGTATCTCCCATGAATATCTTAGCAGGATTGAAATTGTACGGCAAAAATCCCAGTGCCGCTCCAGTGACAGCAACAGTAATAAGTGCAGTAGCATACCGCCCATTTAGCAACGACACCACAAACAGTGAACCTGACGATATGGATGCTATGCCTGCAGCAAGTCCATCAAGACCATCAATAAGGTTCATGGCATTTGTAATACCTACGATCCAAAATATGCTAAGAGGGATGGCAAAAACGCCTATGTTTATCATGCCATCGCCAAATGGATTTGTAAGCCAATCGATCCTTACACCGCTTAGGACAACCACAAATGCTGCTAAAAGCTGTCCTAATAGCTTCACTTTAGCTTTTAATTCGTATTTATCGTCAAATATGCCTAAAACCACTATTATCGTGCTTCCGGCTATTATTCCAAGGTTAGTCTCTGATTTTGGTAAAAACAGAAGCATACTTAAAACTGTACCAAGGTATATGGCCAATCCGCCTATAAGCGGTACAGGCTTATTGTGAACACGTCTTTTATCCTTTGGTATGTCGATGGCTCCGATTTTATAAGCCAACTTCTTTGCCGCTGGTGTAGCCATAAGTGCAGCCACAAAAGCCACAACAAACGACAAAACGTATATTTTCATTTTAACACTCCCCTGAACTTATCATAATTATATAATATTCCACCAACGCCATTATTGTCAACTATTTATCGTCTTTCCATCTTCACAACTTCTACAGAAGCTTCCTTCAAATACTCAAATGAAAGGTTATCAGGGTAATCCCCTTCATAGACAACTCTTTTTATGCCTGCATTTATGATCATTTTTGCACACATAGAGCATGGGCTTGCACTTACATAGATGGTGGCATCTTTAGTGCTTACACCGTTTAATGCGGCTTGTATTATGGCATTCTGCTCGGCATGAGTGCCCCTACAAAGCTCATGCCTTTCGCCTGATGGTATGTTTAAGCTTTCCCTCATACATCCTACTTCTTCACAGTGTTTAAGCCCTGTGGGTGCACCATTGTATCCTGTGGATATGATATGCTTGTCCTTCACAATGACAGCACCAACCTGCCTTCTTAAACAGGTAGATCGTGTCTTCACCACATCTACCACCATCATAAAATACTCATCCCACGACGGTCTCATCTTTCATTCCTCTTACTTCGTTCCGAAAAGCCTATCCCCTGCATCGCCAAGACCTGGCACGATGTATCCATGCTCATTTAGCCTTTCATCGATACAAGCTAAATAGATAGGCACTTCAGGGTGATCCTTGTGAACAGCTTCTATCCCTTCAGGTGCAGCTATGAGGTTGACAAGCTTTATGCTTTGTGCACCTCTCTCTTTCAAAAAGTGTATGGCAGCAGATGCGGAGCCACCTGTCGCCAGCATAGGATCTACTACAATGAGATCCCTCTCATTTATATCAGAAGGCAACTTACAGTAGTATTCAACAGGCTTTAATGTCTCAGGATCCCTGTACAAACCTATGTGTCCAACCTTCGCTGCAGGTATAAGCTTCATCATGCCATCTACCATGCCAAGTCCTGCTCTTAAGATTGGAATTATGCCTAACTTTTTGCCAGCTATGACTTTCGTCTTGGCAATGGCTATAGGTGTCTTTACTTCGATCTCCTCCAATGGAAGATCTCTCGTCACTTCATACGCCATAAGCATAGATATCTCTTCTACAAGCTCTCTAAATTCCTTTGACCCTGTATTTTCGTCTCTTATCAAACTGATTTTGTGCTGTATCAATGGATGATCTAATACATAAACATTATCGTACATTCATTTACCTCCTATGTCATCTCGAGTATTTTTTTTCAATCTCAGAAATCTTGTCAATCCTCTTTTGATGCCTTCCGCCTTGAAATTCTGCGTCAAGCCATTCATCTACCAAAAGGGTTGCAAGACCTGGCCCTACAACTCTTCCCCCCATGCAAAGCACGTTTGCATTGTTGTGCTCTTTTGAGTACCTTGCCGAAAAGGCATCAGATACGTGTGCTGCCCTTATGCCAGGCACTTTATTGGCAGCAATCGATATACCAACGCCTGTTCCACACAAAAGTATGCCTTTCTCAAACTGTCCGCTGGCTACAGCCTCTGCCACTTCTCTGGCGTAATCAGGATAGTCTACAGACTCCTCACTAAATGTGCCAAAATCCTTGTATTCTATCCCTCTTTCCTCAAGATGCTTCTTTATGGCTTCTTTAAGCTCATATCCACCGTGATCAGAACCTATCGCAATCATTGAAAAGCTCCTTTCTACAATTTTTCTATTATACGCATTATAGATGCATATATTTCTTCTGCAGTCTTTTTGTATACATCTAAACCTCTTCCAAACGGATCCTCAATATCTCCACTTTTATCTGCGAACTCATTTAACGTAAAGACTTTATCGGCAAATTCAGGATGTCTTTTTAAGATGAATTCCCGCTGCGAAGCTGTCATAGTCAAGACTAAATCGGCATTTTCCAAGTGCTCTTTTTTTATGCTTCTGGATTTGTGATTTGATATATCAATGCTGTACTGATCTTTCAAAACCTTAATAGCCTCATCTGTAGCCGGCAATCCGTCATACGTCATGGTCCCTGCTGATTCCGCCACATGAGAAATGCCTTTTTCTTTCGCTATATGGTTAAATATACCTTCAGCCATGCTGCTTCTGCATGTATTTCCTGTGCAAACGAATAATACCTTCATAAAATACCATTTTCTCCTTACGCATCGATTTCCTTGTATCCAGCGGCTTTTTCAAGCCTATTCATAATAGCCAGTCCAATTTCATCGTAGTCAAATCCTTCTGCATAAACTACGTCAACGCCTTTTTTGTCGAATTCTCTAAGACATCTAAAAAGATTTTTGGCGATAGTTTCAGGCTTTTCCCTACTTCCTACTACTAAAACTTCCCCGTTTCGATATTTTTCGCATGTTTGCTCTGTTGCCATTATACCAACTTTTTTGCCATTATTCAATTGAAATTCTGTCAACTCTTGTATTTTTTTTATAACATCGCCTATATTTCCCTTGACTATGTAAACTTCTGCATCCGGAGAATAGTGTTTGTACTTCATTCCTGGTGATTTAGGCTTTACATCCATAGAAGGCTTTTTATATACTATAGGATCTACATCTACACTGCCGACTACTTCCATTATCATCTCTTTCGTAATGCCGCCAGGCCTTAAAATGGTAGGAATCTCTCCTGTCATGTCTACCACTGTAGACTCCACCCCTACATCACAGCTTCCGCCATCTATTATCATGTCTACTCTGCCATAAAGGTCGCTAATCACGTGTGAAGCATCTGTAGGGCTTGGCTTACCAGATAGATTGGCGCTTGGAGCAGACACAGGCACCCCAGCTCTTTTTATGAGTGTATGCGCGATCTTATTAGATGGCATTCTAATGGCTACAGTATTCATTCCGGCTGTATTTATAGGCGGAACTATATCAGACTTTTCAAATATCATGGTCAATGGTCCCGGCCAAAACTGATGCGCCAGCTTTAACGCATCATTTGGGACATTTTTAGCGTATTTAAAGAGATCTTGAAACTCTGCTATGTGCAAAATAAGGGGATTGTCTTGAGGTCTACCTTTGGCTATGAATATCTTCGCAACCGCATCTGGATTAAGTGAATTGGCACCAATGCCGTAAACCGTCTCTGTGGGAAAAGCCACAAGTCCTCCATTTAGAAGTATAGTTGCCGCCTCGTCAATTAAAGTCATATCCGGATTATCTCTATCAAGCTTAACTATCTTTGTCATTTGTCACAACCCTTTCAATCATTTCATAAAACTCTCGTAATTATTATACCACTAATGATTCCCGCAATCATACCAAATACAGAAATCCTTCCCCTGTACAAGTCCCTTGATTCCGGTATCATCTCTCCGCAAGTCACATAAAGCATGGCACCGCCAGCAATGCCCAGATTTAAAGCTATGAAAAAAGGGGATACCTCGCCCATATAGACGCCAGCAATAGCCCCTAATCCTGTAGGTATACCTGCCAGTATGGCGTACATCATGTTTTTAAATGGCGTTACGCCACCTATCGATAGCGGTGTGGCCATTGCTATTCCTTCAGGTATGTCGTGAAGGGCAATGACGAGTGCAATGCTTAAGCCGAAACTACTGGATGACATAAATCCAGAGCCTACAGCAAGTCCTTCAGGAAAATTATGTATTGCAATGGCAAATCCCATTATTATTCCCTCTTTTAAATAATTGTTTATTTTCTCCTTATCAGGCAGTATATCTTCAAAAAACACCACGATTAAGACGCCTGCTATAAGTCCCAACATGCCCACATTCAATCCGCCTGTCTCAAAGGCGTGTGGAAGCAAATCAAATGTGACTACAGACAGCATGAGGCCGCCTGCAAAACCTAATATCGTGCTTAAAAATCGCTTCGATGGTTTCCTCAAAAAAAACGTCATGGCACCACCTATGCCAGTGCCTATTATGCCTATAACAAACCCCAACACAACAACATGAAAATTGCTCACAATATCACCTCATCTAAGTAAAATTTATTCTGCAAAAAAGCATAATATGATATGTGGCAAAATAAAATCTACCCGGATGGTAGGAGGTCCATCCGGGTAGAAAAGCGCCCTCAATGAGGACAGCTGGGGGGCAATATTTATATTTTCATAATGTGAATCATTAAAGTGTTTTCTTTATTATAAATGAGAAATCAATAGTGGGTCAAGTTAAAAAAATTTAACAATTTAAAAAAATATATAAGTTGTGTAAGTAGCAATAATCTCTTTCAGATAATTCATTTAATGCTAAAAGAAAAGGCTTTTTAAGCATCACTGCATGCTTTCAAGCCTTTCTGCCTGGTCTTCTGCCAAAAGGGCATCGATTATCTCGTCTAAATCGCCATCTAAAACCATCTGCAGTTTGTAAAGCGTAAGCCCTATCCTGTGATCTGTAACTCTGCCTTGCGGGAAGTTATAAGTCCTTATTCTTTCGCTTCTGTCCCCTGTGCCAACCTGCAGCTTCCTCGTCATAGAAATTTCTCTTTCTTTTTCTTCTCTGGCCATCTCATAAAGTTTAGCCCTAAGTATCTTCATGGCTCTTTCCCTGTTTTGAAGCTGTGATCTTTCATCTTGACATGATATGACTATACCTGTAGGTATGTGGGTAAGCCTTACAGCCGAGTCAGTTGTGTTTACGCTTTGCCCGCCGTGGCCACCAGACCTAAACACATCTATCTTTATGTCATTTGGGTTTATCTCGACGTCAACATCTTCTACTTCCGGCAATACCGCAACCGTAGCAGTAGATGTGTGTATCCTTCCGCCAGCTTCTGTCGTAGGTATCCTTTGAACCCTGTGAACGCCGCTTTCAAATTTAAGCCTGCTATACGCTCCTTTGCCTGCTATGCTGAATATGACTTCCTTAAATCCTCCAAGCTCCGTAGCATTGGAGCTCATTATCTCATACTTCCAGCGCTTTTTCTCTGCGTACATGGTGTACATCCTAAAAAGGTCGTAGGCAAAAAGTGCAGCTTCTTCGCCACCAGCTCCTGCCCTTATCTCCATTATGACATCTTTCTCATCGTTGGGGTCTTTAGGAAGCAGCAAAAGTTTTATCTCGTTTAGGAGGCTCTCCTCTTTCTCCTCCAGGCTTTTAAGCTCCTCCTCCGCCATGTCTTTTAGCTCATCATCCACCTCGATTAGCTCTTTAGTGGACTCTATGTCATCTTTCACCTTTTTGTACTCCCGATACTTTTGGACGATTTCCTCTAATCCAGCCTGCTCTTTCGCCATTTTCTTCCATTCATCCATGTCTTTCATGGCTTCAGGATCGCTTAATTTCTGGCTAAGCTCAACATATCTATCTTCAATTGCCTTAAGTTTATCTATCATCATCTCACCTCAAAAGCTGATTATATCATATAAATAACATTTTTAAAAGTATCAAGAACCAAGCCATTTTCCTAAAACTACCCTGTCTATTCCTTGAAGGTCTTTTACGATTTCTATATTGCCATATCCACCATCTAAAAGTATCTGTGATACGTCAAGCGCCTCATCGTATCCTACCTCAAATGCTATTATACCACTGCTTTTAATATATCCTTTAGAATCTCTGACTATATTTCTGTAAAATAAAAGGCCGTCCTCTCCTCCGTCGAGAGCTATCTTAGGCTCTTTTTTCACTTCTTTCTGCAATTTATCCATATCACCGCTTCTAATATACGGCGGATTTGACACAATTACATCAAACTTCACATCTTTCGGCACCAAGGAAAATAAATCGCTTTTTAAAAAGACGATCTTATCTAAAACGCCGTTCTCACAAGCATTATCTCTCGCAACAGACAAAGCATCGTCGCTTATATCAACTGCGTATACTTTCACATCTTTGTATTTCGCTATGCTTACGGCAATAGCACCGCTTCCAGTGCCTATATCCAATACCACATCGTCTTTCTGAAGCCTTTTTAAGACTTCCTCTACCAATACCTCTGTGTCGTTTCTCGGTATTAAAACATTAGGACTTACTTTAAATATAAGTCCCATAAAATGCTTTTTCCCAACTATATATTGATAAGGCATACCTTCTTTTCGTAAGTCCAACAAACCTTTGTATCTTTCAAAAATATCTTCGCTTAACTCTTTATTTCTATTTACAATTATGTATTCCCTTTCTGCACTTAATACAAAAGATAAAAGCCCTTCCGCTTCAAGTCGCGGTTCTGATACATAATTCTTAAGATACTGTGTCCCAAAATTTAAAGCATCAAATATCTTCAAAAGCTTTTCCTCCCTCATCTTCTAAGACACTTTTTAAAGATGCTATAGCTACCTCCAACTGACTGTCATCAGGTTCTTTCGTCGTCAGCTTTTGAAGAATGAGCCCCGGATACACCAATGCAGCTATGACTTTATTATCGCTATGACCAGCTATCTTTATCACTTCATACGATATGCCAGCAACAACAGGTAAAAGCAGTATTCTGGATATTATCCTTACGTATAATGAGGGCCATCTCAAAAACGAAAATACGATAATTGACACAATCATGACTATAAACAAAAAGTTTGTACCACACCTTGGATGAAGCGTCGTATACTTTCTGGCATTTTCAACGGTAAGCTCCTCTTCATGTTCGAAGCAATGTATCGTCTTATGCTCAGCACCGTGGTATTCAAAAACTCTTTTTATGTCTTCCATCCGCGATATGAGAGCAAGATAAGCGATAAATATTGCAACCCTAAGTACACCTTCAAAAAGATTTATGAGAAACGTATTTTCGGTGTACCACTTTAAAAAGCCTGCCACATAAGTTGGCCCTATGAAAAATACGATTATAGATATAGCCAACGACAAAGCCACCGAAAGATACATTATGGCATCATCCAGTTTGTCTCCAAAGACCTTCTTCAAAAATAGTTCAAATTTAGAAGGTTCTTCCTCTTGGCTTTCACCTTCTACCAACTCAGCAGAATAGCTTAATGTCCTGATTCCAATTATCAAAGAATCTATAAGTGCAACAGTCCCTCTTATAAATGGCAATGATAATATCTTATACCTTCTTGTCAAAGGCTTTACCATATCCTTTTTTACAACAATATCATTTCCACACCTTACAGCGGTAGCTATGCTGTTGTGTCCTCTCATCATTACGCCTTCTATTACCGCTTGTCCGCCGATATCCGTCTTCTTCATTGCTGCACCTCCTTAAAAATCCGCTTAAGCCCGCGGGACTTCGTGGCACTTTCTGCACCTTGCTTCATAAGACTCCTTTGCACCAACCATTATAATAGGATCGTCGTAATTGGCAGGCTTGCCATTTATAAGCCTTTGTGTGCGAGTGGCAGGATTGCCGCATTTCATGCATATAGCAGTAAGCTTGTCGACAAATTCAGCTATGGCCATCAATTCCGGAGTTGGACCAAATGGCTCGCCTCTAAAGTCCATGTCAAGCCCTGCACATATGACCCTTTTCCCACTATCGGCAATCTCTTTTACGATGTCCACTATTTCAGAATCAAAAAACTGAACTTCATCTATAGCAAATACATCCGTATCTTCTTCGGCGTATTTCAATATATCAGATGCCTTTACTATGGCAATGGCGTGCATGTTATCACCGTTATGAGATACGACTTTGTCTATGGAATACCTGTCATCTATAGCTGGTTTAAAGACTTGAACTTTCTGCTTGGCAATCTTGGCTCTCTTTATTCTTCTTATAAGCTCCTCACTTTTACCGCTAAACATAGGACCAGTTACAACTTCTATGTACCCGTGGTCTTTAGGCCCGTACATCATAATCCACCTCTTAAGACAAATAGTTTAAAACAACAAAAAATGCATTTTATACAATAAAAGGTTAGAGCAACAACTCTAACCACTTCATTATTTTGCATCCAGATTGTATTTTTTCTTAAACCTTTCTACCCTTCCACCTGTATCAATCAACTTCTGCTGACCAGTAAAAAGTGGATGGCACTTTGAGCATATTTCAACTCTAAGTTCTTTCTTTGTAGAGCCTGTCACAAATGTATTTCCACATGCACACCTTACAACTGCATCGTGATAATAAGTTGGATGTATTCCTTCTTTCATCGCCTTCACCTCTTTCAAACCGAAATTACACTTAAATGATTATATCACACATAATATATAATATCAAGATTTATAAAGTTGGGATCTTATGGCCTCTATAAACTCTGCATTAGTCCTTGTCCTCATAAGCCTATCTATCAACACCTCAGTGACTTCATTAGGCGCAATGCTGCTCATGGCCTTTCTTATCATCCACATTGCTTCCAGCTCTTTTTGTGAAAGCAGTAATTCTTCTTTCCTTGTGCCTGATTTGTATATATCAATTGCAGGGAATATACGCCTTTCTTGCAGTTTTCTGTCAAGGTGAAGCTCCATGTTGCCTGTTCCCTTAAACTCCTCAAATATGACATCATCCATGCGGCTTCCCGTCTCGATTAAAGCTGTAGCTAAGATTGTCAAACTTCCACCCTCCTCAATATTTCTGGCGGCACCAAAAAATCTCTTAGGTGGGTGAAGTGCTGACGGATCAAGACCACCAGATAGAGTCCTGCCAGATGGCGGCGTCACAAGATTGTATGCCCTTGCAAGCCTTGTTATGCTGTCCATGAGAATTACAACATCCTTGCCATATTCTACCAGTCTTTTCGCATATTCCAATACCATCTCTGCCACTTTTGTGTGATGCTCTGGAAGTTCATCAAAAGTGGAATAGACAACTTCGCCTTTTATAGACCTTTTCATGTCTGTGACTTCTTCAGGTCTTTCATCGATGAGAAGCACAATAAGGTGAACTTCAGGATGATTTATGGAAATGCTATTGGCTATCTTCTTTAAAAGAGTAGTCTTGCCAGCTTTCGGCGGAGCCACGATCATTCCTCTTTGGCCTTTTCCAATAGGAGCTATTATGTCCACAAGCCTCATAGCAAGCTCTGTTGGAATCGTTTCAAGCCTCAGTTTTTCATCTGGAAAAATAGGTGTAAGCTCATCGAATGGAATTCTCTTCTTGGCAAGATCCGGACTTTCGCCATTTATAGACTCCACATAAAGAATTGCGGAATATTTTTCTCCTTCCCTCGGAATCCTTGTAATTCCTTTTACCTTATCGCCAACTTTAAGCCCAAACCTTCTAATCTGCGATTGTGATATATAAATATCTTTATTGCCTTGTATAAAATTTTCAACCCTTAAAAATCCATATCCATCAGGCATTATGTCAAGGACGCCTTCTGCAACCACATCACCCTGCGTCTCTATAAGCTCTTTCAATGGTTCAGATACATCGCTTATCAGTGGAAGCCCTTCTTTTATAAATATGCTGTTATTTTTTCTTGGCTCTTTTTCCTTCTCTTTTTCATCTTCTTTTTCTTCAATTTTCTCGTTTTCTGTATCTAAAGATACATCTTCCTTGACATTTTCTTCATCTTCGTATGCTTCGTCTTCATGCTTAACCTTTATTGCCTCATCTATATCCTTTTTGGCTTCCTCCACATTTTCTGTGATATTTTCTTTGCTTCTTAGGCGCATCCTAAGCTTTCTTCTAAGCTCTTCATAATCTGCATCTGATTTTTCAAGCTCCTCCACCGGTATGCTTATCTTCCCTATGGTCTTTTTCTCTTCATCTTTACCAGCTTCTTCTGATTTTACATCATTGACTTCTGATGCAGTTTCTATGACTTTTTCAGTATCAGATGATTTTTCTTCTTTTTCATTTTCAGAATCCTTTTCATCTTCTTGTCCTTCTAATCTTGCTTTCTCATCAAGATTTTCTTCTAAAGACAAATTCTCTACATCATTTTTTGCTTCTTCATCTGTCTTTTCTTCAAGCTTAATCTGCTTTGACTTCTCTACGATAAGCTCTTTTAACTGTTGCTTCCTGTACTTCGTAATGCTTTTTACGCCATATCTTTTGGCTATATCCCTAAGTTCTGCAAGGGATTTCCCTTCTAAATCATTAAAATCCAAAAAAAGGCACCTCCTGAACAAAATAATTATTTAAATTGTAAAATGGGATTTTATTAAAAAATTTTTAAATAATATTTTTAATAAAAAAGAATTGTTTTAGACTGGTCTTAGAATACACGGTTATAATATTATTTACAAATAGGCAATGATGTATTCTTGAGCCCTCAAACGTTATACACTATTTATATTTTATTATACCTTTTAAAAAAGTCAAGTAACAAAGCATAATTTTAATAATTTTTTAACATCCTGTTAATATTATCGACACATTTTATAAAAATATTCAGCTTATGCAATTTTTTCTTAAAATAATAATTAAAAAGTCAGAGGAAATATCCCCTGACTTAAAATCATTTCTTAGGAACTGTCTCCCAATCTTTTAAGAATCTTTCAATGCCTATATCCGTCAATGGATGTTTTATCATCTGCATGATCACTTTATACGGCACTGTAGCTATATGTGCTCCTACTTTAGCCGCTTCCAATACGTGCATTGGATGTCTTATGCTTGCCGCTATAACTTCTGTTTCAATTCCGTATATGTCAAATATCTGGACGATGTCAGACACCAACTGCAATCCATCTGTGGAAATATCGTCAAGTCTGCCTACGAAAGGACTTACGTATGTAGCACCTGCTCTTGCTGCAAGAAGTGCTTGTGTCGCTGAAAAAACCAGTGTGACATTGGTCTTTATGCCTTTTTCGGTGAGTATTTTGACTGCCTTTAGACCCTCGGCCGTCATAGGTATCTTTATGACGATATTTTTGTGAATCTTAGCCAGCTCTAATGCTTCTTTCACCATGCCGTCGTGATCTTCTGAAACGACTTCTGCGCTGATAGGACCGTCTACAATTGTGGTTATCTCTTTTACTACCTCTATGAAGTCTCTGCCTTCTTTAGCTATAAGAGAAGGATTTGTGGTAACACCGCATATTACGCCAAGCTCATTTGCTTCCCTTATCTCATCGGCATTGGCAGTATCAATAAAAAACTTCATATTGCACACTCCTTTAAAACAAATTTATCCCATAGGGGCGGAAACCGTCCCTTATGAATCTAAAACTCAAGCTCTTCCTTCTGAGCCAAACATCCTCATCTTGTTTTTTATTACTTCTTTCATAGCTTCTTTGCATGGACCTAAAATCTTCCTTGGATCGTACACTTCTTCATCGTTTTTCAATAGCTCTCTAAGCCTTGCAGCAAAAGCTTGTCTTATGTCTGTGTCGATATTTATCTTATTTACACCTAAGCTTACTGCCTTCCTTATATCAGCTTCTGGAACTCCTGATGCACCATGGAGAACTATAGGCATCTTAAGCATCTCTTTAATCTTTACAAGCCTGTCAAAGTCAAGTTTAGGTTCACCTTTGTATGGACCGTGTGCAGTACCGATGGATATTGCCAAGTAGTCAACACCTGTCTCTTTTGCAAACTTGTAAGCTTCATCAGGATCTGTCATAGATGCTTCCCTTTCATCAACAGTTACATTGTCTTCTGTACCGCCGATTTTGCCTATCTCTGCTTCTACAGATACACCCATGCCGTGTGCAATAGTTACAACGTTTTTCGTCACTTCAATGTTTTTCTCGAGAGGTAACTTTGATGCGTCCATCATTACGGAAGTCCAACCATTTCTAAGACATTTCATGACATTGTTGAAATCTGTACCGTGATCTAAGTGTAATGCGATGGGAACTGATGCTTTAGTTGCCAATGTCCTTACGATTGCAGAAATTGTCTCTATGCCAGCATATTTTAAACCGCCTTCACTAACCTGAATTATGGCAGGAGATCTCATTTCTTCTGCAGCCTCAACAATGGCTTGTGTTATCTCAAGATTACTCGTATTAAAAGCACCTACTGCATAGCCTTCTTCATTGGCCTTTTTTAATAATTCTATACCTGTTACTAACATCATAACACCTCCTTACTATATTTTAACCAATTAACGTATATAAATCAAGAAAAAAGGTACCTATGCGGTACCTTTACACTGCTACTCTTTCCAGCAAAATTTTATTTACGTATTCCTTGACTTTGAAAATGTCGAAAGGCTTTTTTATAAACCTCTCCCCTTTAAAACATTCATCGGGATCATCAGCAGACATGAAAATGATTTCCATGTCTGGGTGTCGCATTTTTAAACTTTTTGTAAACTCTAAAACGTCACACTTCCCAATATGTATATCGAAAATGCTAACGTCAGGCTTAAAATTCTCCAATTTTTCGTGGACTCTTTCAATTTCACTGCATGTTTTTGCAAGGTGTCCCTCCATCGTAAAAAGCTCTTTTAAGAGAGAACAGACACCTTTGTTATCATCGACAATCAAAATCCTCCCCAACTACAAGAACCTCCCTACTGCTTACTTACTCATAAATTAATTTTTCAACAAATTCAAACGTTTTTCTACCAACGCACACACAAATATATATATTCTACAAAAATTTTAATATTCCTTTAATCTAAAAAAAAATTTTTAAAAAAAGAGCGGATGTTTTTCCGCCCTTTTTAACGATGGTTCTTATATATTATGAAATAGTAGATTTGATAGTGCCACTCTTTAATTCGTTGAAATACTGTACTATGCCATTGTATATGCCTTGTGCTACTTTCCACTGGAAATTGTCATCTGTTAGAAGTTGAGCATCCGTAGGGCTCGTAACGAATCCCGTCTCCACTAAGACAGCAACCATCTTAGTCTGGTTTAATACCACCAAATTAGGCCTCTCTGATAAACCTCTATCCGTCGTATTTATTTCCTGCATTAAGTTGTCGTGTATTATTTGCGCAAACGTCTTGTCATCCCTCGTGTCGCCATTGTATCCATTTGGATAGTAAAGAACTGTCGTCCCATTTGCAGATGGTGAATCAAAAGCATCGCAGTGAATGCTTACAAACGCATCTGCACCTGCACTATTTGCCTGATCAGGTCTATCATAAAGTCCTACATACGTATCTGTGGTGCGAGACATCATTGTGCGAAATCCACCGTTGTCAAGTAGTGTCTTTAGCTTAAGCCCGATTGCCAATGCTATATCTGCTTCATGTATGCCGCCAACTCCTATTGCCCCTGGGTCAGAGCCTCCATGTCCTGGATCTATGTATATTAATGGACCGTTATTGGAAGTCTGGCTGGGACTGCCAATATTAAATGAAATGTCGAATTCCTTTTTGTCTTGTGACTGTGTTATCGTATATGGAAGGCTTGAAGACATACTTACAACAAACCTTGTTATGGGAGGCTGAAGTTGGTTCTGTCCAATATAAGCCATGTTAAGTCCACCTTGATTTATAGAGATCTGCTTATTAGTAACTGCATTTATAGCATTGTCAAAGTCGAAGTACACTCTTACGCCAGAGCTGTCAGTCAGAATCCCTTTTTGGTACACCAATGGGCCATCCGCCTTCAAAGTCACTGTGTAAACGCCATTTGCATAAGTTGAGCTAAAGCTTGTGATATTTACATTGTTTGATGTTTGTGGATCCGGTGTTTTTGATGTAACCTGTATTAAATACTTATCGCCTATCCATTTCACATCATATCCTAAACTTTCAAACAAAAATCTCATAGGAACATACGATGTATTGTAATTTATAAGTCTTGCAGGCGCTGGAAGTTGTACTTGGCTTCCGTCGACAGTGGCGTAATTTTTGCCTATGAAAAATTTAAAGACTTTTCCCTTTACTATAGTTATCGTCTGAGTTGTCCCATCCCAGTTTACACTGGCACCTAATCCTTGTGCAATCGACCTTAATGGCACTATGGTGTTCCCGTCCAATATAAGAGGCGGATTGCTGCCTGTATTAAATGGATTTCCATCTACAGTTATGCTGACGTCAGGCACGTTGTAATTTACAACTTTGCCGTCTACAACGATATTTCCGTTTAATGCGTACGAAGTAGCGTGAAGTACCAAAATAAAAAGCAAAATGGATAGAATCCCGATGGCTTTTCTCAATTCTCTACCCCCTTTCGACAAAAATTCTATTATTTATAAACATATTTACATGATAGCCTATTTTTATTACAGATAAGTTACAGACACATTACAATTTATTAACTTATTATGGATAACCAGCACTTCTTGATTTTCAATATTCCATTAATAGACTTTTTTCGCCACCGTATTACAAAAAAATACCTGTCTCCAGGTATTTTTTATAGCTTATCTATTAATATAATTATACAATGTCAGTGTCATGTCATAGGCATCCTGCCATTTAACATATCCAGTTTTCAAAACGTCCATATACGCTTCTTTAGATACAAGCCCTTTCTCATAAGCCAATTTAAAAAGATCTCCACTATTGCCATTAGCCTCATTTCTGTATCCAGCATACGTCAATAGTATATCCGCAGCTTCTTCTTTCGTAAGAGGCTTGTCTACAATGTATTTTTGCAAATACTGACTATCTTCGCTTAATAGCTGTTGCTTACTGGGGATAGACCTTTCTATCATTTTGTACGTCATATAGTAAAATGATATGCTTTTTATGCTTTCATTAAGCTTAAAATCATTTGTGTAGCCAGGTACTATAAGCCCCCAATGAAGGGCAAATTTTAGCCCGTCAAAGGCCCAACTTTTCTCTACAGCTTCTTCTACTTTAAACGGTTTAAGGTACGCTCCTTGGCTTACTAATATGGACTGTATGTTCTTTATATCTTCTTCATTCTTTGCGATGGCTTCAAATGATTTGTCTTTGGCTATGGAGTACGCTGACGCTACGCCTGCTGCATCTCCTTCTGCCATCCCTATTGGTATCGTTCTGGCAGACCCTGCTGCTAAGTGGCTGTAGGATGCTGACCGCCCTACTACTAAGAGGTTGTCTACCTTTTCTGGCACTATGCACCTAAATGGCACTGCATACTCTACAGGCTTCCCGTACACATACCCTGTGTCTTCTGGTGATGTGGCTTGTATGTCTACTGGATATGAGCCTATGGCTATCCTGTCGTAAAAGTCCCTATTGAATACAACATCGTTTATGTCAAGTGTGTAGTATCCTTTTATGTGCCTCGTCT